>NZ_CAMZCS010000008.1 GCF_947305105.1 uncultured Fibrobacter sp.
CCAGAAGGCTTTTACGGAACTACCGGCGTAGCCGGTAGTTTTCTTTATACAATAAAGACTGCCATTTTGCATGGCAGCCCTTATAAGAATCCTTGCAATCCAGGTTGATTGAAGACTCTAGCGTTCTACAACAAGAGTACCGGGATATATTTCGGCAACGCAGTCGTTACAATACAACATCAGATCATAAGTATTTTCCGGAAGCGCATCGACTGTAATATACCCGCGTTCCACATCCTCAAGCGAAATTTTAATGTCAGGAGTCCAAGTATAGCACTTATTAACGTTATAGCAATCCATGCTGTGAATGCTCAAATACACGCCTTTCTCCAGAGCCTTTTCCACAGGAGCATCGACAACATCCCAATCGCCATCATGCTCTTCTATGTCTCTAAAATGAATGGAATCCAAAGGCACATTGACTGAATAGGCCGGTTCCAAAGACACATTACCTACGTCAAGAATATTACGACCATCAACTTTAATCATAGAAGCTTCATCAAAGCGAAGGCTTTCATTGGTGCCAAACTTTTTGTTCTCCGAAATAACGCGAGTCGGCAAGTTATTAAATACGGGAATATGTTCCATTCTCGCCGCGCCATCTTCCGCACGCGCCGCTTTACTAGAATCCGCATAAACCGGGATGCCCTCTTCATACGTCAAGAAATTCACACTTTCCATATAAAAGTATCCGTCACCATCCGTCGTAAACCACCGGCAATCATCACTATAAGATGGACAAGATTCTTCGGTATAAACCTTGGCGTTGGCCAACGGTTTCCCACTCGGATCAACCACACGCCCCTTCACATCCGCATACAGATAGATGTCCTTATGAGCGCCACATGTTATTCGACCCCATTCTATAACCTGCGAGCCTTCCAATGTCGTGAGCGTATCCACCTTATATTCGATTTCCTCCTCGTCATCAACAGTATCTTTGGAAGTTTTTTTCGCAAGGGTTTCTATTACGCACGAATTTTTTCCATCGCTGAATTTCTTTTCAAAATCGGCCGTATCCAGACTTGCAACCGACGGATTACCCGTATTCGTCTCGCTGAGTGTTGATGCCGAACTGGCATTATCATCACTACAACCAACGAACATCCCAAGACCAAGCAAAGCAAAGGCAAGGCCCGTTTTTGTCAACTTATTAATAAACATTTTGAGTCCTCCTAGACTTATTTTTTCAAATTTGTGAATAAATGAACATTCAACTGGTGAACGCCAGTCGCCTTCTTCTTGTCGAGCATAATAATCTTACGCACCTTGGCCTTCAGGCCCTGGATTTCTTTGGCAATCGCCTTGAAAGCATCATCGGAAACGCTGAAAGTGAAAGTAGCCATATCCGACGATCTTTCGTCACTTGCAAGTAGAGCCTGCTTTGAAAGTTCAAAGCACTGCAGCTGATACTGGCGCACCAAATCGCTATTGTTATAGGCGCCGCTGCTCACCGAGTCGCGGCAACTTTTCCAGAAGCCATTCTCGTTCTTCCGCACAAAACCGAGGCGTTCCAACAATTCCAAGGAACGTTTCAGAGTACCCACGGAAACCTTCGGGGAAATCAATTTCTGGATAGGTTCAAGGTCGTCCGAAACATCCACAACTTCCAACGCCGTAAACAGCACGCTGTTATACCAGTGACTATAATATTCGTAGGCGTCTTCGTTCAAGATGCGGTGGGAATCCGGGTGCTGCTTCAGCAGTTCCTCGAAAAAAGCGTTCCGTTCCGTCGCGGTCTTCGCCTGGTCCATGTTCACCATGGCCTCGAAATACTTGGCTTCTTTTTTATTCAGGCCAAGCACTTCAACAAACTTGGGAATCATCCGGCTAGAAAGCTTTTTCCCCTTGATAATGTCGTTATAGTAACTGCGAGTCTTGGGGAGCCCCAACAGCGCACACGCTCCAGCCCTAGTAAAATCAGGGTCTGTCTGCACGCGAGCGGCCTGGTACTCGTCCAAGTACTTGCGAAAGTTCGTGAATTGAAATATGTCAATAATTTTGTCCATACCCTAAATGTACTCAAAATTTGACTCAAAGTCAATACCTTTTGCGAAATTTTTGAGATTTTTTTTGAGTACATTTAAAGATTATGGATTATCGACCCTTGAACTGGTCACCAAACTTGAGTTCGGTCTCTTTCGCGCCGTTCAAGTTCACCAGGCGGTCCGGGTCGAACACGAGGTCTTTCGCGAGGCCTTCCTTGAGGGACTGCGCACGGTCCAGCAGTTCAGCAGAGCAACTGCTCGAAAGGAGCGACTGGCGCACCTGCATCGCGACATCATTGTCGGCAGAGGCTTCGTCTAAACAAAATCCCTTGCACAGCCTTGCGCCGAGCTGCTTGAGCCTGCCCAGCGCACCCATCTCGGTAGAGCCGTCCTCGATCTTGAACCCGTAGTACAGCTTGAAAATTTCGAGCGCCTCGGCAGCCGTAATCACGCGTGCGGGCTTGCCTTCCCAGGCGTCTGCAATCTGCCCGAAGATCCACGGGTTGTGCATGGCGCCGCGGCCAATCGCGACACCGGCAACGCCGTAGTTCTCTATGCAGTCGAACGCGCGGGCGACGCTGTTCACGTCGCCGTTGCCGATAACGGGAATCTTGGCCGCGGCCGCGGCCTTGCCGATCCAGTCCCAATCGGCAAGGCCGTTGTACCCCTGCAAGCGGGTACGGCCATGCACCGTGAGCATCTCGACACCCTCGCCTTCGGCAATCGCAAGCGTCTCCATTATATTAACGCTTTCGGAGTCCCAGCCGATGCGGCACTTGAGCGTGAGCGGCACATCCACACCGCACCCGTCCAGCGCGGCCCGTACATCGTGCAGAATCTCCTGCAAACGCGGCAAATCCCTTAGCAGGCCGGAGCCACTGCCCTTGCCCGCCACCTTCGGCGCCGGGCATCCCGCGTTCACTTCTATATAATCAGGATGCAGGGATTCCGCTATTTTCCTAGCCGCAGCGGCCATGCGGTCCGGGAAGCGACCAAAAATCTGCACACCGAACGGGCGCTCTTCCGGGAAAAACTTCAATTGCTTGTGACCATCCAAATTGAACACCGCATCGCCGTCTGTGGGCACGAACTCCGACACGAGGAGCCCCATGCGGTCGCCCGAAAGCACCCGACACAACCGACGGAAGGGTGCATCCGTCACCCCGTCCATCGGAGAGAGGATCGTATTCGGGAAAACTTCCATGGAACGGAGCTTGAAGGAAGTCTTTTTCGGGATTTTGGGAGTCTTCAACATTTTAACCACATCTATTCACAAATTTTCCGCAATAAGAGCCCCAAAAAAATATTTAATTCTTATTGTCCTCACCAATTTTTTTAAAAGCTAACCTATATTTTATGTCGTGCCAAACATAACGAAACAAAGTCTGATACAAGAAATAGCCAAGTCCACCGGATTTGTACGGGGCGACATCAAGACCGTAGTGGAACAGTTCCTCGAACTTGTCGGCGAAAAGCTGGTAGACGGGAACACCATCGAAATCCGCGGCTTCGGCACCTTCTCCTGCAAACCTCGCAAGGCCCGCCCCGCACGTAACCCGCGCACGGGCGAAACAGTCCTCATCGAGGAGCGCCTCGTCCCCACGTTCAAGTTCAGCAACGACATCAAGGACAAAATCAACTCGCTCGAGACCATCTTCGATGGTGCAACCGTCGAACCAGAGGCCAAGGAAGAAGATATCGAGATTCCGGCGCAAGGCATCAACCTCGCTGCCGAATAGCGGATTCCAACGCTTCCTGCACATAGATTTCGAGGCGGATTTAATCCGCCCAAGCCATCAATTGTTTCTTTCTTGAAAGCTAGATATCTAAATAAGACGTGATTCATCCTCTCGTCTTTTTCTAAATTTAGGGGCACTATGAGTCTAAAATTTGAAACCCCCATTACCGAAGTTCCGCTGTTCCACCAGGGCAAAGTACGCGACATGTACGACCTGGGCGACAGCTTCCTGATGGTCGCCAGCGACCGTCTTTCCGCTTTTGACGTGGTGCTCCCCACCCCGATCCCTGGTAAGGGCAAAATCCTCAACCAGCTTTCGCTGTTCTGGTTCCAGCACCTCGGCATGAAGAACCACCTCATCACCGCCGACGTGAACGAATACCCGGACGTGCTCAAGAAGCACGCCGACTACCTCCGCGGCCGTTCCATGATCGTGAAGAAGGCCCACCGCCATTCCGTGGAATGCATCGTGCGCGGCTACATCGTGGGTTCCGGTTGGAAGGACTACCAGAAGACCGGCAAGATCTGCGGTCATGTCCTCCCCGAAGGCCTGCAGCTCTGCCAGAAGCTCGAAAAGCCGCTCTACACGCCGAGCACCAAGCCCGACGTTGGCCACGACGAGAACATCAGCTTCGAACAGACTTTCGATATCGTGGGCGAAAAGGTCGCAACAACGCTCCGTGACATGTCCCTCGACATCTACACGAAGGCCCGCGACTACGCTGCCTCCAAGGGCATCATCCTCGCCGACACCAAGTTCGAATTCGGTGAAATCGACGGCGAAACCATCCTCATCGACGAAGTGCTCACGCCGGACTCCAGCCGTTACTGGCCGGCAGACAAGTACCAGGTCGGCAAGAACCAGGAAAGCTTCGACAAGCAGTACGTCCGCGACTGGCTCGAAACTCTCGACTGGGGCAAGACCTACCCGGGTCCGGAAATTCCGCCTGACGTCGTGAAGAACACGCTCGCCAAGTACGAAGAAATCTTCGTGCGCCTCACCGGCAAGCAGCCGGAACTGTAGAACGCTTGGGTCTAGAAAATAGAGACTACCTTTGACCACTTAGTGCTTTAGCACTTATGTGGGCATGGCCACCTTTAGGTGGGTGGCAAGTGAATAAGAATCACGCACTTCGTGCGTCAATATAAGACGGCGAAGCCGTGATATTTCTCCCTAGCCCCTAGATCCTAGATTCTAACCCCTAATTCCTCATACCTCAAAGGGGCTTTAGCCCTCGCTCACCGCTCTCCGCTACTTTTTCGTCAAGCGAAGTATTCCTTGCTTGTTGTATTCGGGGCTGTCTTTCGGAAACGGATTTTTCGCCTCGGCGCGGAGCACGTAGACTTCGCCTTCGCCAATGTCCACCTCGGAGCCGGACTTGGCGGGAATGCAGTCGCCATAGATGGCGTCTGCAGCCAGGAGCAATGCGCTTTCCGCATTCTCGACCGACTTCGCGAGGCAAAGGTCGGGCAACGAGAACGCCGCCATTCCCAGAGTATAGACAACGTTGTCCCCTTCCACGAAGTTGATCCACGTGTCCATGGGGAATTCCACGTCGCCGAGCACTTCGCGGAAACGCTCCGCCGTCCAGGCGGTTCCGGACTGCTGCATGTACACGCCGAGAGCGCCCGCAGCGAGAATCTTCAATATGGCGGAGTCCACCTGGCTCACGTCGTCGATGGACTTGACTTCGCCCAAGAGGAACAGGAGCGACTTGTGCGCATCGATGGCCGCAGACTCTTCGGGAGAGACGGAATCGTTCTCGGAAAACAGGCCCGAGAGCCCCGCAGCGGCGGCCTGGCGCACCACGTTAAATTGCACGCCGCAACCCGGTATGATGACGTTTGCGGTATCCTTGTCGATAGAGACGTGGTCCGTAACCTTGAACGGTTCATCACAGGCGACGTTCAGCGGGAAGGCAAGCACAAACTGCGGCATGTCAAGTTCTCCTTAAAATTTGGGTAACGGCATCCGACAAAAGCGTATTTTTGGATTGTCGGGGCAATTCAACAACATCGGCCCGTTGCAGAGCTTTACTCAACGAATCTACAGACAACGAACCTTCTTCTATAGACACAGCGAAACCCGCTGCCGACAAATCCGCAGCCAAGACAACTTGCTCGTACTGGCCCGGCGTAGGTACAAAGATGCACTTTGCACCGAGCACTGCCATATCCATGACCGTACTGTAACCGCCACGCGAAATAACCCAGCCGGCCCTGGAAATCACATCCGCAAATTCCTGTGTCGGCAGGTGATTATAAAACGTCACATTCCCTGCAGTCCAAGTTTTCAGCGAAGAAGCGGGCTTGCCCAAAATGACCACATGTTTACCGGGAATTTGCGGAAGCACGGAACTGAGTCTGGACGCAAATCTGGAGCGCGCCGGTTCCACACCGGACACGACTGCGACAATGTTCAAGTCTTTTTCGGTGGACTGAGTCAACGGAAGCATCGCAAAACGCGAAAGCGGGCCCACGAACTTGAGCGGGCGCGGGCAACGCTCGACATGGGACAAGCTTCCCGCATAGCCGGGGAACTCGGGAACGTCGGGCACCCAGACTTCGTCAAAACGCGACATGACCGAAGCGTGCCAGGCGGCACCGAACGCTTCGAACATTCGCAACATTTTCGGGAAAGCTATCCGGCATTGGTGCGTCATGTAGACGCTCTTCGCCTTGCGGGAACGGAACGCGAAGCGATTGTCCGACACCAAAATGTCGTAGCCGTGACGCTCAACCATTTCTTCGGCGTAATGGTGTTCCGCGCGCATGACGGCCCGCAAATGGGCGCTGTTTTTCAACAGCCAGAACGCCATGTTGTAGCCGTGTTTGGGATAGACTATGTTGTAAGACGGTGCCAAGCGCTGGCGCACATCGGGAAACATCTCGCGCAAAATGGCGGCATTTCCCCTGGTCACTGCCAGTTCCACGTCGCAGCCCTTTTCCAGGAACTCACGGACAACCGGCGCACATCGCGTCGCGTGTCCAAGACCCCAGTCCAGCGGCGCGACGAGAACTTTCACTTATTTGGCCTCCAGCCAGGCATTCGCCCAGTCACCATGGTCGCAGTTCTTCTCGTCGCCCATGTCGATGCGCAGTTCAAGGCGCGAAGCCCCACTGATATCCACGTCGATGCTCTTTTTCTGCGTGGAGTAAAGCCTTTCGGAATGGTACACTTCACGGCCGTCCGCCAAGACAATGAAATGCACGCCGTCACCGCAGGCGCTTTCGTCATCCAGGCCGACAACGGCGTGGAACACGGAATACGGGCGATTCAGGGAATAACTGATCTTGGAATTCGCATGGCTACCGATGCCGTAGCGGAATACTTCCTTGTCAATCGTCAGGCGATGGTGTTCCACGGATTCGTTCTTTTCGGGGTTGCCCCATTCCTGCGAATAACCATCCCATGTCAGGTTCGAAAGCAGTTCCACATTCTCGCCGGGCACAAAGAAGTCCTTGACCAGGTGGACGGTATCGTCATCCGGCATGATGCAATCGAACATCGCCCTGTTCAAGCCCTTATGAATCTTCGTGGAATCCAAAGAAACAACATCTTCGGACTGAGAAACAACGAGTTCCTCGACCAGTTCGCCGTTCAGGGAGTACTTGCAAGGAATCGTCTCCGGGAATTTTTTGCTGATGACAAAGTTTCCGCTATCCGGTTCCGAGACGAGGAATTTCATCGTGTAGTCGGATACGCCCTTCTTCGCGTTCATCTTGTAAACGGCGAGCGGGTAACCGAACAGCTTGGGTTCAAGCAACACGCGCTCGTTCTTATAGTCATCAAGAATTTCATCAATCTGGTCAGTCGTCTTGAAACCGACCACGCGGCTCTTGCGGTTGAGTTCGCCATAGCCGTCCTGGCCACGGACCAAGTAGATGTTACCATCGGAAACTTGCATCCAATTAGCGAACGTTTCCGTATCCCAGCCCATGAAGGTCCTTTCGCTAAAGGCGCTGTGGCCCTGCGCAAGCATCTGCCACGGGCGAGCGTAGATGTAAATCGAGTTCGGAGGGAGCGTCGCAATGTACTTGTTCAAATAATCTTCTTCGGCCAGGAGCTTGTTCTTGTAGTAAAGCATATTGGCGCGATAGCTATTCACATGGAAGAACATCAAACCAAAAGTCATGATAGCGGCAATAGCGACAGTAATGCCTGCGGCACCGTTATCATTCATCTTAGTGCAGAACTTGAGCGCATCGTAAAGGCCGAGCGCCATAATCAGCGCAAACATCGGGAGCGCCACCAGCACGTAACGTTGGTTGATATCGATAGTGAACGTCCCCGACACGTTGAACATGATGACGAAAATCTGGAGGCAGAAGAAAATGCCGAGCAAAGCACCGCGCCAGTAACGGCGATAAACAATCAAGCGGAACAGCAACCAAGCCGTCGCCGCAAGCAGCAAGATAGTGAACGACGTGTAGAACGGGTTTTCCATGACCCCGGCCAAATTGGGATCGTCCTTGAAGTTCAGCATCACTTCAAGATTGGTCTTGAGGTTGAACCAGAAGTTGCTGAAGGAATGTGCCGCATGTTCACCACCCTGGAAGTCGTAACCGCGATAGGCGGCCATCGTGTTCACGGACGGCCAGCTCACGAAAATCACGGAAAGCACGAACGCGGGGAGACGGTAGGGCCTCTCGAGGAAATAGCGATAGTAGAACAGCGCAAACGGGATAAAGGCAAAAACAGTCTCCTGACGGGTCTGCGCAAAGAAGCCCAGGAGAGGCACGGTCAGCAAGAAGTGCTTCCACGTGACCTTGTTCGTCGGTACAAATGCGTACCACGCCATGAGCACGGCAAGCAAGCAAATGTACAGGACTTCGGTAGATGCTGAACGCGCCTGCAACAGATAAATCGGCATGCCGCCTAGGAACGCGACCGCGGCAAGCGCCACCTTCTCGTTCTTGAACCATTTCGACAGCGCGAGGAAAAACGCGATGAGGCTCAAGATGAAGAACGGATAGTTCACCAGCAGGGCCGTATCACGATTCGGAGGCATGATATTGAAGACGAGCGAATAGACAAACGCAAGAGCCTTGCCCTTGAAGTTGTTCACCTCGACCTTGCAGTCGAGCACACCATCTTTCCAGATGCCTTCGTTACAGACGCCGCCAGAATGTTGGAAGTACATCTGGAGGCCCATGGATTCCCAACTTGTCTCGTCGCTCAGCACACGGTGCGTGTTGCTGATGTTGCTGAACATGAAGATGGAGAACGCAGCCAAAATAATGGCAAGCCAGCAGAACGACTTGCCCGAAGGCAAGAAGGACTTGCCGTTCTTGGCAATATAGGGAATATTGACAACGGCACCGACAACCAACAGGATAAACGTGAAGAGGATACTGATGTACCCCCACTCGATATCCCAATGGCGTGCGTACGGGACCGTAAGATTGTTAAAAATCAGGAATGCAAGAATAAGGATGCCCAAAGTCGTGCCGGCAGCAATAGCCGCCCCACGGCCCAGGCCAAGGGACTTAATGAAATTTTTCATAGTAGTGCAAATCTAGTTTTTTATGAGCGTACTGCCCAAAGGTCATGCCTGTTTTTATACGTAGAAAAGGGATTAATGTTTTTTATTTATGCGGGAGGGGACCCAGCTCAGAGTGGACGCCAAGGCGTCCGTGGCTACGTTCGGTCATATCGGCAAGCAAGCTTGCCGCTGCGACACTCACTTGCTCACTTTAGCGAAGGCCGCACGGTCCCCTCCCTGCACCCACCCCTTCCTTGGCCGACGCTTCTATTCTCAATACGTTTATTCATACTCTAAATGTTTAAAAAATTTCTCGCTTTAAACATAAGGTATGCTAGATTATTTTTTGAATTTGGGGATTTACGTATTGGAGATGCCGAGGCGTTCCATGGCGATTTTCTTGCCGGTCTGTACATCGGCCTTGCCGCTACCCAATTTGGGGAGCTCATCCACCTTCACGACAGCACCCGGGAGCATGAGCGGCGGGAGCCCCACCTCCTTGAGCATCGCCTTCACCTCGTCTTCGGACTTGTCGCCTGCGAACACAAGCACGATTTTCTCGCCCTTGCTTCCATCGGGAACGGCCACCGCAAAGTGGTCAATTTCGTCGAACAGCGAGCATTCCGAAATCTTGAAATCCACAGAACCAAGGCTCACCATCTCGCCACCGAGTTTTGCGAAACGGCTGTAGCGGTCCACAATCGTGAGGTAGCCGTCTTCGTCCACATGGCCCTTGTCACCTGTCTTGTACCAGCGTTTGCCGTTGATAACAGCAATCGCCTGCGTCGTCCTATCCGGGTCTTTCAAATAACCCTTCATGATTTGAGCGCCACCGATAAGGATAAGACCGTCTTCGCCAACGCCAAGTTCTTCCATGGTGTCGGGGTCCACGATGCGGAACTGCGTTCCGGGGAGCGGAGCGCCGACAGTTCCCGGCTTGTTGCCCTCGATAACGGTCTTGTAGTCGTCCATGAGCACATCCTTCGTGTTCACGGCCGCCACCGGAGTCGTTTCTGTACAACCGAAGCCTTCAAAAATTTCCAATTTGAATTTAGTGCGATACAGCTGGCGCACGTCTTCACGAATTTTCTCGGCTCCGGCGTAGATAGCACGCACATGCGAGAACATCAGCGGGTGTACAGCGCGGTTCAGGCCCCACATGCGCAAGAACGTACCCGTCGCCACCATGATACTCACCTTGAACTGAGCGCACATGCGCGAAACAAGACGCGCATCTGTCGGGTCGGGGCAAGTCGCCACCGGCACACCTTCTACAAGGCACAACATCGTCGTAATCGAAAATCCAAACGCATGGAACAGCGGGAGCGAACCGAGGAACACGTCCTCCGCACTCGGCAACAACACGCTTTCGCACTGCTTGATATTGCCCATCAAGTTCAAGTGCGTGAGTTCCACACCCTTCGGGCGGCCTTCGGAACCAGAACTGAAAATAATCGTTGCCACATCGTCGAGGCTGACCTTTTTAAAGAAGCGCAGTTCCAAATACCAAGCCGGCAAAATCAGCACGCGCAAGAAATTCTTCACAAGCGTCGACTTATGGAGTTGCGTTTTCAGGTCTTCCATGTAATAGACTTTGTACTTGTCAAGCAACACCTCCATCGGGAGGCCCTTCTGCTTGAGCTTTTCAATAAACACGCGTGCGGTAATAATCGTCTTCACGTCGGCCACGTCGCAGCAGTATGCCATCGTTTCGGGCGTGTTGGTGTAGTTCAAGTTGTAGACGGTCTTGCCGCGAATAAGGCAGGCCATGTTCACAATGATGCCTGGGCCAGACGGCGGAATGAGTACGCCCACCTGCTTTTCGCCCTTCGTGAGTTTGTCTATTATTCCTGCAAAAGAGAGTGCAGCGGTCGCAAGCGTATTCGCCGAAAGGTGGTTTCCGTCGGGGCTATACACCGAGGGCCCGCTCCCGACATGTTTCACCGTACGGATCCACGCCGAGGCCACCGGGCGCAACTTGCGGATATAAGTCGTCCACGCCGTAATGGAAAGTTCCTGCACGGAGCGTTTCACCATCATAGGAGTCGAATCGAGCGGCAGTTCTTTGCCAAAAGCAACCGAGATTATGCGGCCACCACTGTGAACCAAATCCTTGAAGCCCGCATCGGCCATGGAGTAACTGCTGCCCCAAAGCCCCTGCACGTAGAACGGCAACAGCTTGACTCGCGATACATCTTTTATTGCAGCCGAGTAATCCAGGCGGAAGCGGCTCATGTTGCCCGTAGCGGTCATCGCATTTTCGGGGAACATCACCACAGCTTCGCCGCGCAGGAGCGCCTTGCGAGCCTCTTCCATTGCGGGGCCGGGGTTTGCAATGTCGAGGTCGATTGTCTTCATCTGCGAAAGCAGGAGCCTCACGTACCATTTTTCAAACGGCCTACGCGTAATCACAAAGCGCAACGGTCTCGGGCTCGCCATTTGGATCATTGCCCAATCGATGTACGAAATGTGGTTACCCACCATGAGCACCGGCCCTTCCCAGGGAATGTTCTGCACGCCCGTGACAAGGAACTTGTAATGCATCGAAAGCGCCGAACGCAACAACTGGCGGAGCAACGTCTGCGGCATCGCCCAAAGAGCCCACACCGTACCGGCAAGGCAGAAAATACCGAGCGCCATAAACAATGTCATCCGGTCTACTGCAAAATAGCGGATGGCGGCAACGGCCATAATCTCGAAAACGAGGATGCAAAGGTTCTGCGCCACATTACTGAGCGAAAGCACATGGCCCGCCGAACGCGGCTTGGTATTGTAGAGGAGCATTGCGAACATGGGGAGCATGTAGATGCCACCGCAAAAACCGAGCAGAGCAAAAGCAATCGCATTGTAAGGCCGCCCAATGAACGGGATCAGGAACATGAGAACCGAAGCCCCGGCCGTCCCCATAGGGATAAGGCCCGTCTCGATAAAATCGCGGGACATCTTCATCGCGAACACGAACCCGACAACCAAACCAATGACCGTCCCGAAAATCGCATAGTTCGCCAGCACATCCTGATTGAACAGCGAGCCCGAACTGAACTGGTCCTGGATGACAAAGACCATGAGGAAAATCATCATCCAGAACATCGAAAGGCCGATGATAGACTGGCGGAGCGCATGGTTCCTCCAGACTTTCGCCATCTTACGGCGCATGAACAGCAAATTCCAGTAGCGGCCCCACGGGAACTTGAGGTCACTGTCGTAAGCCCCGATATGCGGCAGGCACAGCGCGGCAAAGAACCCGACCAACTGCAATCCGCCAAGAGCATAAAGCGCCTGCAATACAACACCCGCCTTCACGGCAAAGGCAAGCGCCACACCCGCAAATATCACTGCGGAGAACGTGACAATCATGAGGATGCCACTCCCCTTCACCAGGGAACGCACGCCCACCAGTTCCTTCATGTAGCCGTTCTTGGCAGGGCTCTGGAACGCCTGCAACACAAAGAACAAGCCAACTGCCGAGAGCATCATGATCAAGTTCGAGAGGTAGGCCCCGACACAAAAAAGCCCCACCGCAGGGAGGGACAGGAAAGTCGTCCAGAAAAGGACCTTTTCTTTGGGATACTTGTCAGAGAAGAAACCCGCAGGAGTTAGCAACAACACGCAGGGCAACAGGAACAGCAAGTGGAAAGCATAGAACTCCCACGAGCCCGTCGCCGTGAACCCCAGACGGTTGAGCGTAAATTCCATGAAAGCGAGAATTGCCGTCGATACGGCCACTTGCGTAAACGCAAGAATGTAGAAGGAAGAATAGCTCCTGATCTTTTTCATTTACGGTACTTCCTATAATACATGACGGAGGTATCTGTAAAAAATAGATTTTTGCAACCTCAATTTCGTAATTGGAAGCAGTTCGTAAGATTCAACCCCTCAAAAAACACTAAAATCGCCAATAATTTCCATCTTTATTTTTTATTTACAAACAATTATAGCCCCGCCTTTAAATTCACCATAAAAAAATCCCATGCATTCGCCATGCACGGGATTCTTTAAATTAGTTTGTCTAGAACTACTTGACTTCGAAGTAGTAGGTCTGGAGAGCCTTCTTATCCTGAGTGAACTGGATAATCTGCTTGCCCTTCGGGAGGTTGCCCGTGATTTCGTAGAGGCCTTCGGCCTTGTACGTCACAGTGAGAGCAGTACCCTTGGACTTGTCAGCAAAGAGGCCCTTGGTTTCGCCTTCGCCAAAGCCGGTGCAATCCTTGTGGGAAGCAATCGGAGCTTCGACAGCCGGATAAGTCGTAGCGATAAGCGGAGTGGAGACAGAGTTCGCATTGCGGTAGAACACGTCGAGCTTGCCGTCCACGACACGCGGAGCCGGGAGCGGGAGCATCTTGATGTCCGGCTTCACGACCTTAGCAGCCTTCTTGGCCTTCTTGCCTTTCTTGCCCTTCTTGGCATTCTTTTCGGCTTCAGCAGGCGGGAGCTTGGCGGCTTCGGTAACCTGCGGCATTTCGAGGCGGTAACCAGCACCCGAAGTTTCGCCACAGTTCACGGACCAGATAACCCATTCGTTGGAAATCTTGACCGGGCCCTGTTCGCTGCCCTTGTACAGACCCGGATCGACCTGGTCGCTGTAGCTGTAGAGCGTAACAGTTGCATCCGGATTTTCTTCGGTAGTCGTAACCGTGCCACGGCCGAGGATATACTTGGAACGGCGAGTCAAAATACGATAGGAGCCCACCGGCACATTTTCGAACTTGAACTTGCCTTCTTTGAGCAAGTCCTTGTGTTTGTACTTAGGAGACTGCGTACCATAAATGGTGGAGTCCATCCAGACAGTGGGTATTTCGATGTTCTTTCCGGTGAACGGGTCAAGAACAACACCTTCGACAGTTCCCTTCTTATCGCAACCCGTCATTGCAAATGCAACGAGGGCGGCGGCAACCAATGTAAGCTGTTTTTTCATTGTTATCCTCATTGTAAAAACGTTCGTATAGAATGTAGAAAAGCCCTCCCTTGCGGGAGGGCCTTCCGCAAAATTATTCGGCGTCTTCGGCCTTGGGCGCAGCCTTGCGGGTCTTGCGCTTTGCACCAGTGATGTTGCCAGCGAAACGCTTGTTGAAGCGGTCGATACGGCCAGCCGTATCCACGCGATGCTGCTTACCCGTCCAGAACGGATGGGTATCAGCCGTGATTTCCAGGGAAATCACGCTATGTTCAACACCATCGATAGTCTTCTTTTCGGCGGAAGACTTCGTGGAGCGGGTGATGTATTCTTTACCCGTATTCGCATCGACGAACACGACCGGTTGATAGTTAGGGTGGATACCTTCTTTCATTGTATTAACTTCCTATTGAAGTGAGTTTGAAAGTCCCAAATTTAAAAGAATTTCGGAATTTTGGCAAGCGAAAATAGTATTTTTGGAGACATGAAAAGAATCTTCGGAATAGCGGCTTTGCTCCTGGTTGCGTGCGGAAACGACGCCCCCGTTATAAAAATCGTCGAAATAGACAAAAAAATGCCCCTCTTGGCATGGCCAGATGAGCACTACATCGCCACCGTGGATTCCGTCATCGCTGCAGAAAAAGTGATACCCAACAAGGATTCCGGCAAGACTCAGCTCACCCTGAACGCCTTCAAGGCCCCGTCCCTCGCGCTGCCGCCCAAGGCAGGGCAAAAGCAAACAGCGCATAAAAATGGCGAAAAGAGGCGCGAATCCGTTGCAAAGGAAAAGGTCGACAACAGCGCCGAAGTGTTCATGGACAAGTTCAGCAGGGCGCTCTCCGCCCTCCAGTCCGACCCCTCCAACGCCAAGCTCTACAAAACAGTAGAAGCCAAGGATGGCGACGACCTGTTCAAACTATTGCGCCGTACCTATGGTGCCGGTTCGCAGAACCTCCCACGCTTTTACGTTTTGTCTGCACTGCAGTCCGTAAACGCCGGAGTATCGCTCGAGCACCTGAGTGCCGGCGACAAAGTCAGGGTTCCAAAACTGTAAGCGCTCCGCCTACACCTTTTTTGCAGACAAATTTCTTGCAAGCCAGTCATGCAATCGTCAACCACCTCCGGCTCGGGAGTCCAATAGGTGATTTTCTTTTTACACCGCGACCTTGAACACGATGCCGCCCGTCACGTAACGGTGGATGATGGAATTGATGAGCGTCTGGTAAGGCATGCCCGCGGCCTTCGCCATTTTCTTGATGCCGTTCAGGTCGTCAAGCTGCATGCGGATGGTGATGTTTTTCGCCGAAGCGGACTCCTCAATTGACTCATCTATGAATTTCGACTTTGCCATTTTGGGACCTCCATTGGTAGCTTCGGTTGATTATGTATATTTATAATATACATAACTTATAAATTTTCGTCAAGTACATTTCATCCATTTTTCGCACCCTCCCGAAATCGATTTTGAGATTAGTGATCCTAAGTCTGTTTTTGCATGCAACGGCTCTGCTAGGCCAATCTGTACGCCCGACCTCGGCTAGCAAACTTTTGAGGTTTCGTAAGCCCCTTCCAGGCTGTTTATTCACTACAGAACCGTAGTTTTGACCCAAAAGTACGGTCTGGCCCGACAGAGCCCTTTTATAGCTCTGTCAAGCCCACTTTACAACTTTTTTCAAATTCTACCGGAACCCGGAATATTGGTAGTGGACAGCATCCCGAAGGGCAGATTATTTGGCGACCTGTCCCTCAAGATGTCCCTCAAGAAGTCCCCCAAGAATTGTTTAAACAATCCGTTGTTAGACTCAATTTTTCAAAGTCTCTATTTGTGAAATTTTGTCGTTAAAAACAACAAACCGGTCCGCTTTCTAAAGTAGAGTTAAATCGCTCCAACGGCTTCTTTCAGAATCTCCAAAGCACTTCTGCACACCTCAGAAAAAGTTCTTCCTGCTGCAAAGACATATATCAAACATTGACCAAAATAGCTGAAGGACCGGCTTAGGCGTAATCGCATCACCGACAGTCACATCAACATAAAAGGGGACCGTCATCGGAGCAAACGAAGCCATCATATACGCTCGCAATCCGGGATAGGAATCCTTTTCACGAATATCTTCTATTCGGTCAAGTAAAAATGTAAAACCATCCTGCAAGTCTTCCGAACAAATAGACAGCAAAGCCTCTTTTAGCGTTGACGGATCGACGCTGAACCCAGTAGCCGTCGCATCAATATCCATCGTCGTTCTTTTTGCAACGCCAACAAGCGAGGATGTCAAGAAGCCACCTTTCAGGATGAAGTTTGTGCGATAGTCGGACTTTGCTAGTCGGCACAGGAATCGTTCCAAGACATATTTTTGCAAAACACCCTGAGCCGTTACGCCAGATTCACAAGCAATTTTCTTTATGGCGGCTTTTAGTTTAGCGGCATTAGAAAAACTCACAGCAGAATCTCCATATAATTACGAACACGCTTTTCTACATGAAGAATCCTTGCATAGTGCATGAGTAACGCAATATCTTTCGCGTCACTTCGAGCGTATTCCTTGAAGGCATGGTTCATTGATTGGACGTCATCTCCACGGACAATGTCACATAGAGTCCGCTCGATATTATAGCAACGGACCACATTGCCATAAGGAGAAAGAACGTCTTGTACGCCTAGGTCATAGCGTTCGGCAACAACAATCTTGCATTTTATTCCGTTTTGCTTGGCCGCGCTTACGTTGTAACCTTTGGGAAAAGTCATATAAAGCGAATACGGAATACGGTCCGTTTTTTTCAGAAGATATAGGGCAGTGCTTCCAGAAAAAATTCCCTGCGAGTAGGTGTGTTGCCAAATGGCAAATTCGTCTTCGAGTTGGCCGGACAAAAAATAGACACCCCGAGCACCTTTGCTCAGTCTTCCAGCCGTCACACATTCTGCCAATGCGCGACGCTGAAGCCCCGCCTTGGAGACGGACGATGCCGTGACCATGCCGTTGTTCTCACCGGCCATTTCTATGATTTTTGCGCAATCGTTCATAGATGTTCGAACATTTATGTAGACTCTGTTATTTAAAATATACATAAAAGTTCACTCTCGGTCAAGTTCGACGTCGTCTTTTCCGAAAATAAAATAGAGGAAGCATAAATATCCTTACATTTCTTCATCTTTCACTCCTTTGACGCTTATGGCGTCCGTGGCATCGGCTCAGAAATAAAATCAAGTAACTTGATTTTGCTTCATTCGCCTCGCACACTTTTGCTGCGGACAGGCGTAAAACCGCAGTAGTTTGAAAATTTGAACACTAGAACATTTGTTCACTATCAAATATAGTTTCGGGAATCATTATTGTCAATAGGTTTCCGATTTTTTTCACCGGGCCTCGGATGCCGCAATTTCGCGCATTTTTTTTGAATCGGCTTCTCGGCTGTCCCTTATAATCTATATTACTCAATAGAATGACAACCGCGATCGAGTTTGAAAATATCAGCAAGCAGTACCGCCTGGGGCTAGTGAGCACCGGGACGCTCAGCCACGACCTGAACAGGTTCTGGCAGACCAAGGTGCTGCGCCGCGAGGACCCCTACCTCAAGGTGGGCGAAGTCAACGACCGCGCGCACAAGGGCAACAGTGATTACGTGTGGGCCCTGAAGGATATCAATTTTAAAGTGGAACAGGGCGACGTCGTGGGCATCATCGGCAGGAACGGTGCCGGCAAGAGCACTCTCCTCAAGCTGCTGAGCCGCGTGACCGCCCCCACCACCGGGACCATCCGCGCACGGGGCCGCATCGCGAGCCTCCTCGAAGTGGGCACCGGATTCCACCCGGAGATGACCGGCCGCGAGAACATCTACATGAACGGCGCCATCATGGGCATGAACCGCGCCGAGATTACCCGCAAGCTTGACGAGATTGTGGACTTCAGCGGCTGCGAACGCTACCTGGACACTCCCGTGAAGCGTTACAGCAGCGGCATGACCGTACGCCTCGGATTCGCCATCGCGGCGCACCTGGAACCCGAAATCCTCGTGGTGGACGAAGTGCTAGCCGTGGGCGATGCCGAATTCCAGAAAAAGGCCATCGGCAAGATGCAGGATGTAAGCCGCGGCGAAGGCAGAACCGTGCTGTTCGTGAGCCACAACATGGCAGCAGTAAGAAGCCTGTGCAAAAGAGGAATTGTATTAAAGAGCGGCCTTTTAAACTATGACGGCAACATCAATGACGCCATCGAACATTATTCCTCAGAAATCCAAATCACTCCAACGAAACACGTTATCATCACAGACGATTTACGAATTGACGAAGAGATCAACAAACACCGATTTGACTATTTGGAAGCCTGGTTTCTCAATGATCCCGAAAACATGGCAACAGAAGAACCTATTCGAATGAGGTTTCGAATTAAGCACATTGATTTTTCGCAAAAAACCTTCCAAGTCGGAATTTTCATAGCCAATGGAAACGGACAACGCGTTGCATGCTGTTATACAGACCCTGTAAGAGCCCCAGAAAATCAAGAAGTTTTTGATATAGAGGTTCTTGTTCCTCACCATAATTTAGCAAAGGGCAAGTACACAATTGACCTCAAACTATCCAACTTCAACTACATTAATTATGGTTCCGAATATGACCAAATTGCCAAAGTTTTTTCTTTTGAAATCAATTATGTAGATGAAGCGCATACAAAGCCCTTTGGCAACTGGATTCCCAATTACGGGAACAGCTGTATGAGAGATGTTTCTGTAAAAATTCTGGAGCTATAATTATGCTACCAATAAAAATAAAACTACCCGATCACTTTCTTGACGAAGAAGAAAGATGCGGTTTTACTGTTTCCCCCAAAATGAAAAAAATATGGGCAGTGGAGCTGGATTTACTCCATGAATTTCAAAGAGTTTGCAAAAAATACAATCTCAAATATTTTACAGACTCCGGAACTACCATCGGTGCCGTTAGACATAACGGGTTCATTCCTTGGGACGACGACATTGATCTAGCAATGTTTCGAGAAGACTACAACAAGCTGTGTCAAATAGCCCCTCAAGAATTTAAGCACCCATATTTCTTCCAAACAGAAGAAACGGACCCCGGATCTGCAAGAGGGCATGGACAAATAAGGAACAGTCTAACAACAGGAATTCTTGAAAGCGAAAGAGATTTACACTATCGATTCAACCAAGGCATATTCATTGATATTTTTGTTTTAGACAACACTCCCGACGACAAACAAGTTTTCAATGAACAAATAGCAGAGTGTACGGCATTCAGAGAAAAAGCAAGCGCTTGTCGGTCTTACACAGAACACTTTCTATTGTTACCTAGATGGAACTTCATAGCAAGAGCAATCAATTTTATAAAATACAAATATTATCACTCAAAAATTTTCTTCCCCCATGGATACAACAAATTTCTTTATGAATATGAAAAAAGTGCATCCAAGTACGTTTCCGACAACACAACAAAGTACATAACGAATTTAAGTCTACTCCCATACAAAGAACACAGATCTAGATTAAGAGAAGATTATTCTAGTGCCATAGAATTTCCATTCGAAATGCTTTCGCTTCCCGTTCCTATAGGCTACGATAGAATATTAACCAATGTATTTGGCAATTGGAAAGTACCGCAAAAAGATCCGTCATTACATGGTGGTATTTTCTTTGATCCGGAAAAACCATATACGCAATATCGATAACTTTTTCCGCTTCTAGAAAAGCCACAAGAAAAAGATGCCCATGAGAATACAAAGCATATTATTTCCTCAAAAAGACATCTGCAAAGAAGCAGAGCTGTATTACAGGCATCCATCCAAGCAATTTGGCAATAAATTTCTTCTGCCGCCAAATCAAACGATTTCTTTTGACACCTACTTCAACAGTTTCCCTATTGCACAATGGAAACAATACACTTCCATTGATAATCTGAGTCTTTTCCTAAGAATTCAAGGAAAATGTACAATAGAATTATTCGAAGCAACTCTTGTCAATGGCAATGTTCAAAAGCGTATTCTTCTATCAAAAGAAAAAAATGCTCAAGATGATTCCATAACGCTTCTTTTTCCAGATATAGCAGACTTACGCGGAGCATGTTACTTCACAATATCATCACAAGAGAAGCCATGCTTCATAACCGACGGTTATTATAGCACTGAAATTGATTCAAATTTAATCAGCACTATAAAAATCGGCATTGGTATTTGCACTTACAAAAGAGAATCCTTCGTTCTAAAAAATCTAAAAGCAATCCAGAATGCAATACTAGACAATCCTCAATCTGAATTATTCGATAAACTGGAAATAATAGTTTCAGACAACGGTCAAACATTACAGAATTACGACTATTCCCATCCAAAAGTTAAAATAGTTCCTAACATCAATGCTGGTGGTTCCGGAGGCTTCGCCAGGTGCATGCTTGAGGCAATCTCCCGAAGTTCCGATTTCCATTTCACCAATCTCATCCTAATGGATGACGACATTATTTTGGAGCCTGATGTTTTAGCAAGGACATATTCCTTTTTAAGGTGTCTCAAAAACGAAAATCGGACGAAAGTACTTGGCGGAGCAATGCTAAAATCAGAATCAATGTCCGAACAAGCCGTAAATGGATGTATCTGGGATATTGACAAAGGGGTTCGATTCTGCAAATCAAACTATGATCTTTCTCAAACGTCAGATGTTTTGAAAAATCTTAATGAAGATGGGGCTAATTTTGCCCCCTGGTTCTATTGCTGTTTTCCGATGCAGCATATCAGAAACAACAATCTTCCATTACCATTCTTCTTTCAATATGACGACACTGAATTTGCTTTAAGAGAACCATCTTCCATAATCCTATTAAACGGGGTCTCTGTTTGGCATACTTTTCTCAACAAAGACAACATGTGCAAAAGGTATTGCCAAAGCAAAAACAGTCGCATCGTAAAATTACTATACGGAGAAACGCAAACCATTCTTCAATCAAAAAAAGAACTCTGCTTAATGTTCATCAATTTAGTCGGCACATACCGATACCTTGATTGGATAGCGTTATCCCAAGCCGAAATTGATTTATGGCATGGCTCAAATAATTTAAGAGACAAGAAAAACCTTCTTCTTTGTCAAAAAATGATAAAGAAATCTAATTTACAGTGCAAGACCGACGAAATACCACCAAGCGCATCTAAATACATTGTTGGTCAAAAAGACAATGGCGAATGGTCTATAACAAAAAAGATTACTTTTGCATTTAGTTCTCTCAATACTTTCTTTCCAAAAACAAGAAAAAATATAATAGTAGACAAACCAGAAACCCTAAATCCTTTGAAAGTTCGCTTCGTAAAGAAGATTTATTTAAAACAAGACGAGAGCTCTTACATAATTTTTCAAAGCAATATCAAGCTGTTTTTCACAAGTTTTTTGCAAATTGCAAAAATTTTACTGTATCCTAGACCAAATCAAGAAAAATTGCAGAGCAATCTTATCGAAGGAGCGTCCGCAATGCGAAAAATGAGTTTTTGGCTCAGTTATTTAACAAAATAGTTCAAGTTCTACTTTTCTTTTATTTCTTAAATTATATTAAAAAAAACAATGAATCTTTAAAGACACCATGTACTCCTATATTATCATCGGCGCAGGCCTTTTCGGAGCAACGTTTGCAAATCTAGCCCATAAAGCAGGCAAGAAGGTCCTTGTCATAGAAAGACGTAATCACATCGCAGGCAATTGTTATACAGAGAATATCGAAGGTATCAACGTTCATAAATACGGAGCTCACATTTTCCACACATCAAACAAAATCGTTTGGGATTTTGTCAACTCTTTTACTCCGTTTAATCGCTATACAAATTCACCTATAGCCAAATCAAAAGGTAATTACTATAACCTGCCTTTCAATATGAATACATTTTACCAAATATGGAAGACAGCAACACCGGAAGAGGCAAAGGCGAAAATGGAAGAACAAAAAGCGGATATTCTCAAATTACTCAATGGGCGCGAGCCAGCAAATCTAGAGGAACAAGCATTAAGCATAGTCGGTCGTGACATTTTTGAAATACTAATCAAGGAATACACAGAAAAACAGTGGGGCCGCAATTGCAACGACCTCCCAGCCTCCATCATCAAGCGAATTCCTGTCCGTTATACATTTGACAACAATTACTTTAACGATTTATACCAAGGAATACCCAGCAACGGCTATACTGAATTAGTAACCAAAATGCTAGAAGGCATCGAAATTCGCTTAAATACAAATTTTTTTGACCATCGTTCCGAATTAGAAAACATTGCCGAAAAAATCATCTACACCGGACCGATTGATGAATTTTTCAATTTCTGCCATGGAGCCTTAGATTACCGATCCTTACGTTTTGAAACGGAAATTCTTGACACTGATAATTTCCAAGGAAATGCCGTTATAAATTACATTGACGCAAATATTCCATACACAAGAATTATTGAGCACAAGCACTTTGAATTCGGAAATCAGCCCAAAACCATTATCACTCGCGAATATCCTCAAAAATGGGAATTGAATAAAGAACGTTACTACCCAATTAACGACCAAGAAAACAATGCTCTTTATGAAAAATACAAAGCATTGGCCGGCCAAAAAACTAATGTCATATTTGGTGGACGCCTTGCCGAATATAAGTACTATGATATGGATGACGTGATAGAACAAGCAATGATACTATTTCACACCTGTAATCAATAAAAGACATATGCCCAATCAAGTTTCTGTCATAGTCCCCAACTACAATCACGCACCTTATCTTCGGCAGCGTCTTGATTCCATATTCAATCAAACTTTTCAGGACTTTGAAGTCATTATCTTGGACGATTGTAGCTCGGACAACAGCAAAGAAATCATTGAGGAATATCGTAATCGTCCCCAAGTAAGCCACGTGGTATATAACGAGACAAACAGTGGCTCTCCATTCAAACAGTGGGCTAAGGGATTCGATTTAGCACAAGGCAAATACATCTGGATTGCCGAAAGCGACGATTGGGCGGAATTGAATTTTTTAGACGAATTAGTTTCAACTTTAAACCAAGACAATTCTCTAGCACTAGCTTTTTGTGAAAATTACTGGGAATTTGGAACAAAAACAGAACGACAAAGATTCTGCTTTAGCGAGCGCACCATCAATGGGAGTCGCTTTATAAAAAAATATCAAAGTTTCAGGAATCGAATTGTCAACGCAAGTAGCGTTTTATTTCGAAAAAAAATTCTCCATTCTATTCCGAAAAATTACCAAGATTTCACATGTTGCGGAGATTATCTTTTTTGGATATACCTTTTAGAAAAAGGTAATATCAGATATATTCGCAAACATTTAAATCACTTTAGACGGCACTCATTCACCACAACAACTAAAAGTACAACATCTGGAAAGACATTCTTTGAAAATTTTTACATATATGAATATTTATACAATCAAGGATATGTAACCCCATTTATTAAATTGCGAATATTTACTTACAATTTAGATCTCGTCGAAATACACAAGCAAGATTTATTAACAAATAAATCCTATTTTGAATGTAAAAACATGTGGGTTTCCCCAAACAAAGGCTTTTTAACAAAGATTATTCAGATACTAGCACGCGATGCAAACATCTGTTACGAAAGTATTTCTTTGGGAGCTAAAATATGGAGAATTCTACATCTACCGAACACAAATATCAGGGAAAAAATACACAAGCAGAAGGACAGTCTGAAGATTAACGATTAACTTGCAAAATCGCCAATACCCAATATCTTCTTAATAAGGGAATCCATTTATGAATGTTCTTTGGCTCAATGTAACAGAACCCTTTAATTACAACAAAAACGACGGTTTCATCGGCGGTTGGCAAGACTCGTTAGAGTCCATAGTATCGCGTTGCAACGAAATAAATCTATCCATAGCCTTCACATCTCCATCATTAAAACAACCAAAAAAAATCAATCGCGTACAATACATTCCTATTTTTACAAAATATACGTTCATTGACAAAATAAAGAAATTAGTTTCGTGGGACGCAGACGCAAAGATCATTACCTCAGCAGTAAAGAAAATCATAGAAGAAACAAAACCCGACATCATACATGTATTTGGTACAGAATGGCCTTTTGGATTAATAAAAAAATACACCAATATACCCGTCGTAATCCATATCCAAGGTTCCATTGTTGAATACAATAAATTTCTATACCCTCCAAACTATAATTTTCTTGATCTAGTTTTCGAAAATCGATTAAATTTCCGCACTTTAGTAGAAAACCTATTCCAGCCATTCTTAAACCATTCCCGATACCAAATGGAAAAGGAAATATGGCGCATTAACAATTTTTATATGGGGCGTACAAATTGGGATTTCCAATTATCAAGCAAGATGCACCCCAATCGAATATATTTTCACGTAGACGAAGCGCTAAGAGAACCCTTTACAAAAGGTCCTCACCATTGGCAATACAAGGCCTCAACTAAAACCATTTTATTTTCCACAGGTTGTTCAACTTTTTGGAAAGCCCCAAATCTTTTATTAAAAACTGCGAAACTTTTAAAAGAAAAAGGATTTGATTTTGAATGGCATATTGCAGGATTTATGCCAGCCCACCTAAAAAACACTGTTGAAAGAAAAGAACACACAACCTTTGAAGCCAACAAAATCATTTTTCTTGGTTGGCAAACGGCAGAACAGATTCAACAAGAATTACTCTATTCATCACTATACATCCACAACGCATACATTGAAAACAGTCCAAATTCAATCTGCGAAGCGCAAATCATCGGAGCACCAGTCATTTCAACAGACGTTGGAGGCATTCCAAGCCTCATTGAGAACGAACAGACAGGCTTTTTAGTGCCTATTAACGCCCCCTTGATAATGGCCGAAAAAATCATCTCTACAGCCCACAACAAAGAGCTTCTTTGCAAGGTATCTGAAAATGCACGAAAAAAAGCAATTCAAAGACATGACGAGAAAACAATATTAGATCAGTTACTATATTGCTATAACACAATCATTAGTCACAAATAGATTATGATAAAAACGATATACAACATCATCAACATCATTTACAGCAAAAGTCTCGCCAAGACGTTCAAAAAACAGAAACGTTTTTTTTGCCATTATCCACAAAAAATTGTCGGAAGTAAACATATATCTATTGGAGACAACTGCTTTTTCGGAAGAAATGGTGTTTTATCCGCATGGGAAAATCACAACAATCAACAATTTACCCCAGAGATTCAAATAGGTGACGATTGTGAATTCGGCGAATACAATCATATTACAGCAACGAACAAGATAATAATTGGAAACGGATTACTTACTGGAAGATGGGTGACTATAACAGATAATTCTCATGGCAACACAGATATTGATGATTTGAAACTAAAACCAATCAATAGAAAAATCTTTTCTAAAGGTCCTGTAATAATAGGCAATAATGTATGGATTGGAGATAAGGCTACAATTTTGCCAAATGTGACTATTGGAGACGGGGCCGTAATTGCAGCAAACGCAGTCGTCACAAAGGACGTCCCTGCGTACTGCGTTGCCGCAGGAAATCCAGCAAAAATCATCAAGAAGGCAAACTCTAATGGATAGACCACTCATTATAGCCTACTATCTGCCTCAATACCATCCCATTCCCGAAAATGACGAATGGTGGGGCAAGGGTTTTACCGAATGGACTAATGTGGCAAAAGCAAAGCCCTTGTTTAAGGGCCACTATCAACCAAAAATCCCCGCAGACCTTGGTTTTTATGATCTACGAGTTCCAGAGGTTCGCGAGCAGCAAGCGGAATTAGCCCGAGAGGCAGGAGTTGACGGTTTCTGTTACTGGCACTATTGGTTTGGCAATGGGAAACAACTTTTAGAAAGGCCTTTCAAAGAAGTTGTTGAGTCAGGAAAACCAAACTTTCCATTTTGCTTAGGTTGGGCAAATGAAAGCTGGGAAGCAAAAGTATGGAATAAAAATGGCGTAAAAACAAGAAAAATTCTTATTGAACAAACCTACCCGGGATTAGATGACATCGACAATCACTTTTATTCTTTGGTAAAAGCATTTAAGGATCCTCGCTACATAAGAATCGATAACCGTCCAATATTCCATATTTATCAGCCATTAAACCATCCGAACATTCAACAATTTATGGAGAGATGGAACTACCTCGTCAACAAGGAGAAAATTGCAGAAAAATTTTATTTTATCGCAGGGGCAAAAGATTCTAATTACACAAAGATGATTGAAAATGGCTTTGATGCAGCCGTTCTCAATTTGGCTAGTAGAATGGAAAATCCCTATAAAAAAAACAACATCTTTTTCAGAGCATTTCATTACTTTTTTAGATTAGTTCTTCACAAGCCTCTTCTTATTTCATACCGGGATAGTTTAAAATATTTATGGAACGATAAAGTTGATTTAAACGAATTCATCATTCCGTCTTTATTGCCTAATTGGGATCATTCCCCCCGAAGTGGAAACATGTACTCTATTTTAACGGGGTGTACGCCACAACTATTCAAAAAACTATGCCTACGCACACTAAACGGGGTAAAAGTCAAAAGAAATAAAATTATTTTTTTGAAATCATGGAATGAATGGGGCGAAGGGAACTATATGGAACCCGATTTGAAATTTGGGAAAGGCTATATAAAAGCCCTGGCCGATGCAAAAAAAGAGATCTATCCATAATGGTTATCTTATCCATCATCATCCCGGTTTATCGAATCCCATTAGACTATTTGCGAGTCTGCTTCAACTCGCTCGTTTCTCAAAATTTACAACAATGCGAATTCATAGTCATTTCCGATGGTGCACCAGATGCAGAGTGTTTCATTTGTGATGAGTATGCAAAAAAAGATTGTCGATTCAAATTCTTCAAACGAGATCACGCTGGAGTTTCCGCCACAAGAAATTTCGGCATTGACCAAGCGCAGGGCGAATACATAACATTTGTTGACAGCGACGATTGGATAGAAGACTCATACACATCAACAATTTCTTCTTTCAGCAACTCCCCAGACATCGTTTTCTTCCAGTTTAACTATTTCAACGAAAGAAATACTCCTTATCACCTTCCATTTCCTCAAAACAACTATTTCACAGGCTCTTTTGAAGAAATTCAAGAGAAATTGTTGATGCTATTTAATTTCAACAATCAATTTGATTATCTAGGATATACATGCAATAAATTTTTCAAAAGAAGCATTCTTGAAAAAAATAAAATTCGTTTTCCAGAAAAAATCCCATATAACGAAGACGAGATTTTCACGTTAAAATATTGCAAGCACATTTCATCAATCCAAATTATCGAAAACAAATTATACAATTACCGCATCCATAACAGCGGTTTGACAAAAAAGAAAAAAGACCCATCCATTTTTCAAGAGATTGTCCAAGAATTACAATCTATTATTGAAGATTACTCTTACGAACCGTTAAAGAACGCCATAATAAACAAGCGAATGATGTTTCTGCGCTTCTTGTCTACTATCAACAGGCAAAATATCATTTCATATAGTTCCTTTTTAGACTTTTATCAGTTTTTCCATAAGAACAAGAATAACGCTTTAACATGCCTTACTCTGAAAGCAATTTTCGCCCTTCCCCCACAAATCGCCTACATATTAAGCCATCTTTATAAAATGATTTCCTGGATTCCAGGAATAAGGGTGTAAAATGAACAAACAAGCTAAGATTCTAGCCGTCATTGTTACATACAATCCCGAAATAGGGCACCTAAAGTCATTTTTAGAGGAGTTGTCAAAACAAATTGATTTGGTTTTAATTTACGACAACAATTCCCTAAATTTCAAAGATATTGCCAGCATTCAATTTTCGCAAAATGTAATCATCCATTCCAGCCCCATAAACAAAGGCCTTCCGACACACTACAATGCAGCAATTCAATATGGGCTAGAAAACGGCTTTGACAATTTACTCATTCTCGATCAAGATTCCACTTTCGACAAGCATTTTCTAGACGAATACAGAAAGCATCTTGACGAGGACTTTTTCTGTTTAGTTCCTTTCCTTGTCCATAACAATAACGATTACGAAGAAAAATACCCAACAAAAACAAAAAATACATGCGATTATGTAAAGCGCTCTATTAATTCCGGAACGCTCATATACCTGCACAAATTACCAAACGACATCCGCTTTGACGAAGACCTATTTATCGACTGCGTTGACTTTGATTTTTTCATACAAGCAAACAAGTTCCGCCTGAAAACGCTGCGCATTAATTCAGCAAAACTTCACATCAGCCTCGGCAACATCAGCCGAATCGGGCCTTTCTTCCTTTACAATTATTCTCCGTTCAGGCTTGAAAAACAGACGCGAGACCGTGTCATATTCCTCCGCAAGCATCCGATATCAGCATTTTCTCTTTGGCTGTTTCTTTTCACTATTTTCTGCGACACTAAAGCCATATTGTTCGAAAGGGAACGGCTCAGAAAAATAAAGGCGATAGTCAAAGGATTCAAAGAAGGGCTATTTTTCAGGACTTCTTCCCGACAACATCCCTAGAATATATCTTTAAGCTTTTTAGGCAGTTCTTTACCCTGAAAAGCCTTTTCTTTCGTTGTCGCAGAATACTCGCCCTGCGGTTTTCCACTTCGTTGTGAAAAATTCGAATTGCAGGATTAAACCTGGTTTTCAAGTTATTGAACATACATCTTGCAAACAAGAATTCTTCTTCGCAATACATGAACGTCCTGTCATCAAGGCCATCAAATTTTCCAATATATTTTGGAGAGAAAATCAAAAAGCTACCATGAAGCTCCACATTGTTCATGGCGGAAAGTTCTTGCCTCGTCTGTTTTCGAGGGAACTTTTTCAGCAAGCAAGAAATCATCGGAGAAATGAGCAGGAACGTAGCCAGCAAATCTACCCATAAATACGCCACTGTCAACTTAAGCCTAAAGCCACAGAGCATCTTTAGCCTAAGAGGATTCTGCTCTTTCCCCACTGGCGTACGGATACTGGGCCCTAGCACTGCAAACTTTTCGCTTGAATAATCCTGTTCTACTAGCGCAAAGAAATCTGCAGATTCAATTACGGCATCGTTGTTCATCAAGACAATAAAGTCTGCCTTCAGTTCATTCTTTGCATATTTAAAGCCGACATTGTTGCCCCTTGCGAATCCGAGATTTTCTTCATTGTGGATGTAGTAGAAATCCGGTAAAGATTCAATCTGTTTCTTGACCTGTTCTCCCGTTCCATTTGGCGAGGCATTGTCCACAACAATCACGGACACGTTACGCCCGCCCCTATCTAGGGAGCGAATCGATTCGATAGCCTCCATGGTGACGGTAGCGTCACCGTAATGAAGAACAACGAAGGCGTAATGTACAATCTTGGGTATGGACATAAGCTAAAAATACAATTTCTCGCATAGATTCAATATGGCGGGTCTCATTCGAAAAGCAAGCCCAGCGAGTTCTTCTTCACTCAAGAGCGGCTGCAATTCAGCCAAGTTACCATCATTTAGCATTTCAGCCCTTTGTGTCAACTTGTTTACAAGTTCATTCATATCTCGGGCGGCGACAACGCCCTTATATGACCGCGCTTTTTTCAGCCGCATCTGCAAAATGTCCATTCTGGGCTTGACCTTGAACAGACTTTCGTACTGATAAATGTCATACAGGTCGCGCATCAATTCGCATTCGTTCCATGCAGCAATCTTGTGGGCAAAAGATACGCCCGGTTCCATAATCCGCAGGATGCGTGCCGGCCGCCCATACGCCGTGCTGAGCAAAGCCGAAGACATAGGGATTGACAGACATTCCTTCTCAACGTTCACCTCTATCTGCGCACTCTGGCCGCCATACGTCAGCAGGATTCTCAAAGCCTTCGAATTCATTGATGACCGAAACTGCAATCCATCTACCTTCAACAACGCCCGCTCAATAATCTCCTTCGCATCCTTTTTCGAGTCAAACGGAATGAATATATAGTCAACGCCATTCGTGTAACGCGGACTATGCATTAATCGCAGGGCCATCCCACCTTTCAATATCGCAGAATTCCCGAAATTCGTCGCAAAGAAATCGACAATCCAAGCGAGTAGCGCTTCTGTATTTTCAAGCTTTTCCATAAATGGTGTTCCTTGCAAAAGCCCTGAATCTTGGATTCACGTATCGCTCCAGGTACATGTCCACCCTTTCCTTCGAAAGGGCCGCAAAATCGATATCCTGAAACACGTTAAAATAGAATACCTTCTTGTGCTGGTAAAAGTAAAGCGTGTCCAGCACCGCCTTCTCGGCATCGGCCATCTTCGCCCCGTTTTCTAGCGGAACCATGCCAAAATACAGCTCCTTGGATATCCTTGCATAGGAGAGGTTTACTTCGCCAGCGAACTCGCTCGCCCGCGACGGTACGACACAGCTCACCAAGAACGGACTTTCGGTGCCGATGAGCCTGTGATAAGCGAGCGCCGACCCGAACGATATGTATGAATCCGTACGGACCTTGGCAGAAAGGACCTGTGGATCAAAATCCCGAGCGACGTAAATTCCTCGGCAGTAGCGCTTCAGGAGACCCGCGGCTTCGAACCGTCTGGCCGCAATCCAGAGCGACTGCTGGTTCGATATGTCGAAGAGGGCGCCAAGTTCCAACAGAGAAAATACTCCGCCCACCTTCGGGGCGAAATCTGCCAGTTTTTGAGTATTTTCCACAGCATTTTTCATGTTTGCAGAAAATATATAATTTTATATACTATTTGTCAATATGAAACTGGCGTTAAATTAAACAACATTTCGTGGCGGATTTTGGGCCCGCCGCTCAGCCAGCAGTAATGGATTATCTTGGGAATCGGCATAATACTAGAAATCTACTCCCGAAAGATAACGTTTCAACAAAAAAGCACAGAAGTAAGGGAACGTGTAGATGTTGTTCTGAAATCCGACATTACCCGCAGAAAACTTGATCCCTGTCGTAATATCCGGGTACGCATCACTCTTGACAAGGGTTGACAGCGATTTTGCCGTCCCAGCCTTCGCCTTGACTTCGACCGGTACGAGCGTTTTTTTCGTTCGCACAAAAAAGTCCTGCTCCAGCGTGGAGTTCTCTTTCTTATAGTAGAAAAGCTCGTAACCCTGCTTGCTCAGAATCTCGGCAACAATATTTTCGTAAAGGGCTCCCTTATACACATTCATATTCCGATTGGCGCGCAGGTCTTCCTGAGATTCATCATCGAGATTCGCGACAAGGAGCCCCGTATCCTTGAAATAAATCTTGTACTTTGTTTCTTCAAAGTTCCCTTTCAGCGGGAGTTCCGGTGTATGCAGGCAATGGCAGAGATTCACCATGCCGGCATCATTAAGCCATTCGACGCAACCCCAATAGTCCTTGAACTTCGCCCCACTCGCAACCTTAGAAACCTGGAACTTCTTGTTTTCTTTCGCCAACTGTACAGGAATGCTGTTGAACACGTTGAGCACTCTGGTCTTGTCTATCCCTTCGACATACTTCTTTATGTCTTCTTTGTAATCCGCGATGAGGGCGCGCTGGAGCGCCAGCGTTCCCTCGAATGTTCCTTTCTCGACAAAAGAACGCACCACTTCGGGCATTCCCCCGAGAAGGCAATAGTCCATGAACAGACCGCCAAAAACATTCATGTCCGTTTGGTTAAATGGCGTTACCGACCGCATGTGCGACAAAAGATCACCGACAACATCCGAGCCATATCCCATGGCCCACAGGAATTCCTCGAAATCCATCGACTGCATCTGAAATTCCGACTTGTAGCCAACACTGTTGCTCTCTATGCGCTTGTAGTTGGTTCCCAGCATGGATCCGCTGCAAATCACATCGAAGCGACCGTCTATGCAGAACGACTTGAGCGATGTCGCGATTTCAGGATAGTCCTGAATCTCGTCGAAAAGAATAAGGGTTTCTCCAGGTATGAACTTCTTTTCGGAATCAATGCGAGAGATATTTCTGATGACATCCTGTACGGTGTAGCCATCTTCGCAGATGGTCTTGTACTTTTTCTCCAACACAAAGTTTATGTTGACAAAATTCTCATAATTTGCAGCAAAATGCTTGATGGATTCCGTCTTCCCTATCTGACGGGCCCCTTTGACAATCAGGGGTTTCCTATCGGCGGATTTTTTCCATTCTAGCAAGAAATCATCTAGTTTGCGTTTCAGGTACATGCTTTAAATATACATTCTTTTCTAAAAAATGAGCGAGTTTTAGTTGGTTTTTACTAAAAAATGAGCTTATTTTTGAGAAATTATACTAAAATATGACAGCAGGGACCCAGTGCGCGAAGCTTTCGCGGCGGATTTTTGGGTCGCCGAGGATGGGTCGGTGCGTCCCCTGCACTATGAAGCGGGCTTCGGGGTGCCTGCGGGCCACGGCGGCAATGAGGCGCAACGTGGCGTGCAGTTTGGCGCGGTCGCCGTCGCGGGAATTCTGGGTAGTCCAGGCGATGTTTTTCACAGGGTTCGTAGTATCGCCCGCCACGGCCGCGAGCACGGAATCTAGCGTTGCCGCCATCACGCTGTCGGGGCACTTCTGGCAGAAAAGCCGCACGCCATAACCCAGCGAATCCATGTACAGGTTACGCCCGTATTCCAGGGAATCGCCCCCGAACAAGTACACACCATCGTGCGGGCGAGTGCTGTCGCCGGGAATACGCAACTCGGCAAATTCCGCATGGCGGGTACGGTTCGCCAGCCTGTGGTGCAAAAATTCCTTGTGCGGCAAATCCTTGAAAATGGAGAAATCTTCTGCAAGTAGATGTTCGTCAAAGGGAACGCCCCAGGCATCCACGAGGATAGACACGGTTACCCGAGTAGAATCCGCAAACCGACCAATCAATTTTCTACTGTCGAGCAGTTCATACTTGGAGACATATTCCTCCGTCAATGAATCCGCATCTATAGCGGGCTGCATATGCCAGGGTTTTTCGGGCAACCTTATGAACTGCGACTTTGTCAAGTACGAGAACATCACGGCAAACGCGACGAACACAGAGAATGCAACCACCCCCATTTTCTGCAAGCGGCTCATTGTTCACCTCCGTCGAGGCGGTACTTGATCAACTGCAGGTCGCCGAAACTGGCAACCGTATCGCGCAACACCTTCTGATGATAGTGGACCTGATAATACCGGTCAAATTTCCGCAACGTATCCGATTCCACGATGTACACGTTGTCCTTGATCAAGTCACGGATAGGATTGCTTACGCCGCGTTCAGCCATTTCCTTTTTCATTCCAGGTAAATTGATATTCCAATAACCAACCGGAATGATGTTTCCCCAACTTCTCGGGGCGACCGCCCTGTATGCGGGGGTTCTGCACGTAGCCAAATATTTATAGTCATTAAAATACAGCATAAACACGTCGTTTGAGTGCGACTCAATATGGCCAACAAGTTTACTCCAATCATTTGACATTTGGGGAGTTCCGAAAAGCAACCGATTGTTATTGACATTCCGTTCAGACGAAAAAGCCATAACAAGAGCCCCCAAAGCAAGCACGCCAATCAGGTAGGGCAACTTATTCAATCGTTCGCCAACGGCAAAATCCCTAGGCTTCATCATGGGTATGGCCGAAACAATCGCATACAGCCATATCCCCGATTCCACATGCGAGACAACGCGATTGACATACAGAAGATAACCCAGGCACAGGCATATAAGCGCAAGCGAGCCCCATGCATACCAGTTCGCCCGCTTAGGGGCAAAGAAAAAGAAAACAAAGCACAATACTATCCAGCACCACGCATTCGTCTTGAAGAATGAGTTTGCCAACACAAGGAACAACGCAGCCGGCATCCTGGCGCGATTCACCTCATAACGGTTGCGATTTACCACGTTTACGAACGGCCTAAGGCTATCAAGCGAGAGCACTTCCGTATCGTAGAAAATCCAGCTCCGCAAGTACCTGAAGTCGCGACTCTGCATCTGCCGTTCATCAAGTTCGTCGACAACTGCCTCCACATCGTAATTTGCGCCATCGCCAAAAGTCGACCGGCTCCATTGATAATCTCGGTAGTAGGTATATTCGTTGTTCTCGAACAATCTATTGTTGAACACCTGAAGCCCCTGGTAAGCCGCCACGCACAGGAGTAGCACAACCACAGTCGTCTTCAAAATCTTACGAGTTTCAAGGACGCTCAGCGCAAGCGTAACCGCCAAGAACGGCATTCCCAGGAGGAACCCCTCCTTGCGGAAAACGATGCCCACGACAAAGAACACCCCGCCAAGGACAATCCACAGCTTCCGCCGTCCGCCGTTGCCAAAATAGAACAGAAGAATCGCCGCAGCAGTCGATGCGGTCGCACACTGGGTAAAGGCCACCTGCAGGTAGAAATCCGGCGCAAGGCAAGCGAGCAGGAACACGGAAAGGGCAATGCCCAGCTTGCCGCCCACCTGCCGCAGCATGAAGTAGCCAAACACCGTAAACGCAGCAAACGCGGCAAGCAGCTCAAAAATAAAGTACCAGCCTATCTTCGGGAAAACCGCGTAGAAAGGCTTCAAGAAATAGGCATAGGCCCCGTTCACGAACAGCGTATGCGGGTCAAATTCGCCCCCGTAAGCCCCCGTAATCATCGCCGACATGAAGTAATCGTCCAGGGAGCCCCTATGGAGCCCGCAAACCGCAAGGCAAACCAGAAGGAAGGCCAGGTTCAAAACAACAACTTGAGCAAAATGACTATGTAGAATTTTAGCAGCAGTCATTGACAGCATTCCTATTACAAATGATCGGCTCACCTCTTTTTCATACAAAAAACCTTTTCATAAACAAAGCTGTTTTTTGTCAACAAATATGCGACCAAAACAGGAATAACCAATCTCAAAAAAGTCACTAAAACGTTTCCCACAACAGGAATCAAATCAGAATAGAAAGAAGACCACCTGTTCAACATACAATGATCCACCGCATGGACACAAAGCACAACAATACTATTGCGGCCAATAAATAAGATTATTTTCCAAAACCAATTGTCTTCGCTATAAATATTTTTTACGAGAATGAAAAGAATACAAAAGACTCCCCAAGCCCCTAAAATGTCCAATATATAAAAGCCTTCATAGCGACACTTATGTAATGCTAAACTAGAGAACGTCATACAATATAGCCAACATAAACAGCAAAAGGGAAATAAAACTTTCATTTTATCAGCATCCAACAGGTTGTACTTTTTCGATAAACAACCCATATAAAAGAAACCCAAGCAACCAAAAGCCTGCACAAAAGACAACGGTACATGGCCATATACTTCAAAAAAACACTTTGCAACAATTGCTAACACAAATATTATCGCTCCGCAAACGAAATCATTCTTGATAAAACGGAATAAAACGCACGCCAGCAGACGAGTCCAAAAAAGGCCTAGCAGGAACCAAAGAGGGCCTATAAACAATCTTTCTGGAATATCAAACAACTGTCCATAAGTCGCACCTCCCCACAAGGACGAAAACAGAGCGGTCCTTGTCATTGAATCATAAGCAAGTCCATCAAAAAAAACAAAAGCCAACATCACCATCACTAAACAGGTAAACAAATATGGCACAATTAGTCTTTGAAAATCCATAGACAGTTCCTGCTTGATTTTTCTGAATTTGTAGAAATACCCAGAAACAAAAAGGAACAATGGCATATGAAAGGTATATGCGAAGTGACTTATTTCGGCCGTTTTACAATGAACCCAAATCATAAGAACAATGCCCAATCCCTTCAGAACATCAAAGGAATCATCTCTTTTTAAAGGTTTGCACGCTCTCCTCAGCTTTCATTTGATTTAAGGACATTGGCGTCACCTCTTTTTTTCAACAATTCCATATAAATATACATTTGAAAACGCCTGCCATCTTGTAAATCAACATATTTTCAATATTCTTTTATATATTTAGCTTATGATTTGGCCGAATCGAAGGTTATTCCATCAAAGCATACTCGCTTTAGCAGAGACTCTCTCTATAGCCCTTTTCCTCTCCGATTTCGCAAATGGTTCTTGGTCATTACATGTTTGGAACATCGCAATAGCTGGAGGACTCGTTTTACTAAGCGGGGGAAAAACATCCTTTCAGGCAAAATTCCATATAAAAACCTTTTTGGCGCTCTGGCTTCTGTCCATTTTCCATCAAAGTGTCATATGGGGAATAAAAACCTTTCCGCTAGACGACTCCCAACTAGTCATATTAATCCTCCGAATGCCCTTAGATGGTTTTACATTGATATTTGCAAAAAGTTTCATACTGAAGGTTCTACTTTCCTGTTTTATAACATCATTTTTCATTTCCATACTTATTGAGCCTTGGATAAACACTAAAAAAAAGAAAGTAATATTTTTCGGCGCACTCTTTTTTATTTTCACAGTAATCAATGTCTTAACTATATGCATCAACATTCCTGTTCATCTATATAAAGAACATCTTCGCAAAGACGACATTATTTTGCAGGAATCAAAATTTTTTCAAGAAAAATATACAAATATTGACACAGTCACCATTTCAAAGGATTTTGGGACTACAAAAAACTTAATCCTAATCTTAATGGAATCTATTGAAAATTCCTTCGTTGATTCTGCTTCAGGAGGAATCCAGCAAACAAATCTTATACCAGAGCTTATGCCCTCAGACTCCAACGAATACCACTTTTCCAACAGCGAATTAATCGGAGGGGGATTCAATTCTGAAGGAGCAAATGCAACAATTTCTGCAACCATAGCAAAAACAACTGGGTGTCCGCTACTGTTGCGAAAGAACCTCAGCGACACCCTATTAGAGAAAGTTACCAGTGATTACGACATTCTTCAAAAATACGGTTATCAAAATATATTTATACAAGGAACGGATGCTGTTTTTTCTGGAACAAAAAATTTTCTTCTTTCACATGGGATAAACACTCTATATGACATGCATTCATTAGAAAAAATGCAAGATATGGACAACAGATTCCGAAAATTTCGATCATTTGATGCCGGAATTACAGACAGAACTATACTAGACATTTCAAAACACATTCTAGACACGCTCTCTAAAAAAAAGCATTTCACACTAACAATTGCTACAATAGAGACTCACTATCCCTATGGCTTCTATAACAAAGCCTGCGAAGATAAACCTCAGAACATTACAGAACAAGCCTCATTGGAAGCAACAATTAAATGTGCATCAAAAGACATGCGTAATTTCATTAACTGGGTAAAGCAACAACCTTTTTATTTAAATACCGAGATTATTATTTTAGGAGATCATCTTTTTATGGGTGATTATCTCGTCAATAAAAACACAAAGGATCGAAGATGGTACAACCTTTTCATCAATCCCATCATCAAGCCAGAAACAACAAAGCGAGAATTTACTTCTTTTGACATTGCCCCAACAATTTTAGAAAGTCTCGGTTTTACGATAGACAATCACAAAATGGGTTTTGGCACAAGTTTATTTTCCAGTGAAAGTACACTTGTTGAAAAAATAGGCATAGACTCACTAAACAAAGAACTTATAGATTTTAAAAATTCAATAGAATACAACAACATTTCTTATCCAGCGAGCATAAATCATATTCGCGACGTTCTTCATCCGTCAAAAACAGTAAAATAGTCTCATCCAAGCACCCGGTGACAAAAAACATCTTAAGATACAAGATTGATTTTGTCTACTTTTTCAGCGATGAAAAAAAAGAAAATAATCGTATTCCACACTACGTGTATCCAAAGCTTTGTCTATAGAATCTTTACCATACTTTTCCAAAAGAGTTGGCGCAGAAGAATACAGCGAGCGTCCAAGCCCAAGCGCTCCATTAGGTATTTCCGCCCCCATGGCATCCAAAACCGTTGGGAACATATCAAGCGAAGTGAAACGTCTTTGGTAATTTTCAGCCATTCTTACCGAATTGATAAAAAAATCAAGCCAATAATGCGTAATATTTTCATTTCTAAAGCCAACAAGTTCTGGCGCAGCCATTGTCGCATGATCTCCCATAACAGCAATCACGGTGTTGTCAAACCAATCCTGTAATTTTGCCCACTTAATAAAGTTATCCAATTGGTGTGAAGAACATCTCGTTATAGCCGGCAACTGTTCTGATTCTGGAAGATTCTCGGGTATTCCACATGTTGAATCAACAATGCCAAATGGTGTATGCGTATTGACAGTAAAAAACCAAATTGCCCAAGGTTTTTCTTGCTTTGTCATTCTATTGATATGTTCCTTGACCAACTCATAATGCACCGAATCTTTGACGCCCCACTTAGATATAGCGCTCTCTTTTATCCTTGATTTATCCTTCAAATACTCCATAAAACCGAATGCCTGAGGAGAGGAATGAGATTTCAAAAATACATCCATCCCCGAAAATTTTATGTTAGCACCCTTAGATACAACAACATTATAACCATTACTAATAAGAATGTCCGTCAAACACGCTGTTCCCGGAAGAAACTCTTCTAACGGTTTACCGCTACTTATAAAAGATGGAGGGAACATCAACGGAATACCACATGTTTTTGCAACCGCATCAGCCATCGTCCACCCCATCCCTGCAACTTGAGTTCCTCCCGGAATAAAACTTTGTTCTTTTTTTATATACTCAGTAATTTCTGGAATAAAATTTTCAGAAAGATTGCCCCCATTAGCGGAGTCTTGGAAATTATATTCCATTGACTCAAGAAAAACCAAAATTAGATTTTTTTTCTCTTTAAAAGCTATATGCACAGAATCAGGATTCACATATTCCTTTATATAAAAATCAGAATGTCCTGGCGGAACAAGAGAGTCTTTCCATTTGACATAATAATCTATAACAGGAATATCCGAGCAAACGACCTTTGCAAGTACGATAACGGACACAACATTCAAAACGACCAGCACTTTTCTAAAAGATAGTTGAGAACAAATTTTAAGAAAGTTCTTCTTGCGGCAGTATGCAAAAAAAAATGACAAAACGATGGCTAGTAGCACAATAAAAAGACTCAATACCAAAGAGTCCTTTAAAGCATCCAACACCAAGGATATAGCAAAGTCTCTAGATCCATCAACATTTTGAGTCAATGTAAACATCACCGCATCTGTATTTTCTAGCGGGAATGTCGCTGTCAAAACAGGAATAATCTTTATGCAAAAGATTATCACAACAAGAAACAACATATAAAATGAACATATCATAAAATTCACCATTAATCATCATCCTAACAATAATTATCTACACATCAAAAAATGGTCATAATCATAAAAAAGAACATAATAAAAAAAGAGGCGAGAAAAAACTCACCTCTTTTGAAAAGAACATCACATGGACTTACTTTATGAGCTTATCAAAAGCAGGAGTCAATGCACGACAAGCAGCAGTCATAGAAGTACCAGCCTGCGTATGGACTTCACCAGCTTTAGTAGAGGTTTCGCCTTCTACAGTAGCAGTCAGTGCCCAAAGGCCAGTGGTAGCCGGGCAATCATCCAATTTGTGGAGAGCCTTTGCCTGCCAAGTTCCAGTAGTGCCGGAAACGCCACCAGTATATTCAAATTCATTGGAGGTGTACTTGCCACTATTGGACTTCGAACCCGGGGCGGTGTAACCAATCTGGCCCCAGTCACCAACCTTGTAGTTTTCAGAGCCATAGGCTTCCATAAGATTGATCCAGGTACCGGCGGCAGTCGGAACTTCCGAAGCCTTGGACTTGGCGATCATGCCGAACAGTTTCGGCACAGCGACGGCGGCCAAGATGCCCATGATAACGATCACGACCATCAATTCGATAAGGGTAAAACCTTGTTTCTTCATAGTGTACTCCTTGTTGTTTGTGACACACTTTTTTGAGCGGAATTGCTCGTCTACATCCATAAATATACCATCTTTTTTCACAAAAGCAACACTTCTGTCAAATTTTTGTCATAGTTGTGTCACAGAACACACTCAAAATGGCAAAAATGGCACTTTCGTGAACAAAAACAGCTCCTCATGGCCTGTTCGATGTTCTATATATAGTAAAATTTTTTTAAAAAAATCTGTTTTTGGCTCATTTTTTTCGACTTTTTTTTATTCCATCTTGGAATATCGGCCCTTTATTGCTAGTTTTTTTTTACAGAGTCTCATTTTCCGGGATTGGTTATGAAATCTAACGCTACACAAGGCGGCTTCACGCTCATTGAGCTCATGGTCGTCATTCTTATAATGGGCATTCTCTCTGCAGTGGCCATTCCCAAGCTTTTCGGACTAGTGGCAAAAGCGAGAGCAAGCGAACTCTATTCTGCAGCAGGCACTTACATCCATTTGCAGGACACATACAACACCCACAGCCAAGATAGCATCGGATCGTGGAAGGCCATCGGCTACATACATCCCCAAAGTACGAATTTCAGATATTTTGAGGGGCCCCAAGAAGGGGGACTATCTTCTGTTAAAGCATTCTCCGTGGAAGATGGAGAAACCGCCGCATGGAAAGCACAAAACATAGCCCAACTAAACAATTGCGCCGCAAACAGTTCTTGGCAAATTGACGTTACTAAATCGCCATCACAAGCATACAATATTTTGTACAAAATTGACATTGCTAATGGCCAAAGCGGCGATTGCGCTGCACTCACCAGCAGATTTGAAGCTCTCGACACCTACAACAAAATCACCGCCACTCCGTAGGCAGTTCACAACAGAGACATTGCAAAAACAAACGGGCCGGGTCAAATGAACCGGTCCGCATTTTTTTTTGAACATTCCCAAATTAACTATAGAAATCAAGGTTGCTTTGCAGCCATTGCGGCAAGCCGCGCCTGCACCTCGGCAATCTGCTCCGCAGGGAAGTTCATGTCTTTCATGACGCTGATAGCATCGGAATGCCCCTCAGTTTTGCCTTTCTTCATGAAGTGCTCGCCGAAGGTTTCGTAACCCTTGTTCGCAATAGCCTCGGGACTGTCCATCTTGATTACCTCACTCTTATAGGGCCACTTCCAGAAAAAATACGAAAGCGACTGTTTGATGAAATCCCTCCCTTCGTCGGTATTCTGCATCTTGAGCAGGTGCGCCGACGCCTCGCGAAAGGAAACCGAGAACTTCTCGATATCAAAAATATACTTCATCGCGGTAAGCGCGACAAGGGTCATTGGCGAAAAGTCCTTCAGTTCGGAGTCGTCGACAGCATGGCCCACGTCCAAGAACTCCACCTTAAACGGATAGCCGATATCGCGATAATATTCGGGATATTCCATGAAGCGTCCCTTTGCAAGTGGATTCCAGCCCATTTCACCATTCAAAACGAAAGTAACGGTCGTGAATAAAATCGCTTTCAGAATCCTTGACGGAATCTACGATGGTGTTGAATTCGTGGACAATATCGTTCACCTTTTCATCCATATTTTTATTCCTCTTTCACGGGAACGCGCCCGCTGCGCAAACGGAATTTGCTTCCGCCTGTACTATAAGACGTTCTAAATGACGATTTTATCCTCAAAAAAATTTTCACAAAACAGCAAACGGGCCGGGTCAAATGAACCGGTCCGCATTTTTTTTGAACATTCCCAAATTAACTATAGAAATCAAGGTTGCTTTGCAGCCATTGCGGCAAGCCGCGCCTGAACCTCGGCAATCTGCTCCGCGGGGAAGTTCATGTCTTTCATGACGCCTAGGACATTGGCTTCGCCTTCGGCGAGTCCTTCGGCACGAGAACGTTTCTTCTCGACGTACATTTCATAGTTTCGGTCGCTCATGTTCTTCGCCTCGCTTATAAGGAAGTCCTCTGTAAAAATACTCAATTTCGCACATTCGTGCAAGTGGGCAAACATCGAGCCTTCCGGCACGGGAATGCGCCCGCTGCGCAGTCGGAATTTGCTTCCGCCTGTACTATAAGACGTTCTAAATGACGATTTTATCCTCAAAAAAATTTTCACAAAACAGCAAACGGGCCGGGTCAAATGAACCGGTCCGTTGTCGCTATAGATACCACTATTTAATTGCCGCCACCCCAGCGATAATTTCTTCGGAAACACCCATTGAACGGAGGAAGTCCATCCGCTTGGCAGCCCGGTCATCGGCTCTCTTTTCGGCTTCGGCACGTCCTTCGGCACGGGAACGTTTCTTCTCGACGTATAATTCGTAGTTTCGGTCGCTCATGTTCTTTGCCTCGCTTATAAGGAAGTCCTCTGTAAAAATACTCAATTTCGCACATTTGTGCAAGTGGGCAAACATCGAGCCTTCCGGCACGGGGAGTGGTTGTTCTTTGTTCAGCCCGTCAATTACACGAAGCCATTGCGCCAGCATGCTGTTGTCGGAATGATATTTTCCATTCAAAAACTTGGGAATCTCGACAAGCGTGATGGTCTGCTTCTTGTAAAATTCCTCGTTTTCTTGATTTTTCAGACGCACATGATGCCGATAGTTGCTCGATTCGGGAAACCCGCTGAACATCTGGAGGCTCACGAGATTCAAGTTACGGAGTTTGTAATCGTCACCTTTGATACGACTCGCCACCGTATGCTTCGCGGTATAGAACACAAGGCGGTCACTATAAGTTCCATCGTCTACATGTTGCACCTCAAGGACGATGCGGTCCATGCCCTGATCCATCGCCACGATGTCCGAGATAATCTCCTTACTGAACACGCCGGGTACGGCAGGATTCACGAAGGCGAGACGCTCTATACAATCGCTACCGCAGAGGTTGAGTACCGCATTCAGGAAGTCTACGGTCATCCTCTCGTTCTCAGGGTTGCCGAAAATCAATTTGAAGATGGAGTCGTTGTAGATGTAGACGAACTTATACTTCTCTCGATACCTTGCAATACAGGCGGAGACATCGCCACCGGCCTTGTGAGTCTCATTGATGTCAACAAGCATTGCCGCATACTCTTTTTTTGTCATTGTGGAGTCCTATTTGCGGGAACGCGCCCGCTGCGCAAACGGAACTTGCTTCCGCCTGTACTATAAGACGTTCTAAATGACGATTTTATCCTCAAAAAAATTTTCACAAAACAGCAAACGGGCCGGGCAAAACCGGTCCGTTGTCATTATGCAACCTGTTAGGGGGATTGTGCATCCAAATCTGCAAAAACCACGATATTTCTTTTTATCTTTGATTTTGCCTTATGAAAAAGTTACTGAAATTCGTCATCGCTCTCGCTGTTCTTGCGGCCATAGCCTTCGGAGTGAAAACATTCTTCTTTGACTCCAAAGCCGAAACTGTGGCAGGCCCGCTCGTAAGCACCAAGGTCACTCTTGAAACCATCGCCACTACGATTTCGGCGACGGGCACGCTCGAGCCGGTAGACCAGGTGGAAGTCGGCACGCAGGTATCCGGCGACATCAGCAAAATTTATGTGGACTTCAATTCCAAGGTCGAGAAGGGGCAAGTCATTGCGGAACTCGACAAGTCCAAACTCAAGGCAACGCTTACGCAGGCCGAAATCGCCTACAAGTCTGCCCAGGCGGATTTCAAGTTCAAGGAATCCACCTACAACCGCGTGAAAAAACTTTCCGAAAGCAATTCCGCAAGCGCCGTAGAACTCGAGACAGCCGAATACAACATGACCTCAGCCAAGCTCGCTCTCGAAAGGAGCGAGAACGAGGTGAACCAGGCAAAGCTCAACTTGAGCTATGCAACAATCAAGAGCCCTATCAGCGGTGTGGTGCTGAAGCGCGCTGTAGAAGTGGGCCAGACGGTGGCCGCTTCAATGAGTACGCCAACGTTATTCGTAATTGCGAAGGACCTGAGCCTGATGAAGGTCATGGCCGATGTTGACGAGGCCGATATTGGGCAAGTCAAGGCTGGCCAGCGCGTAGAATTCACGGTGGACGCATTCCAAGGCGACAAGTTCAACGGCACCGTGCAAGAAGTCCGCCTGAGCCCGACAACAACAAGCAACGTGGTGACCTACACCGTCGTAATCTCGGCAGAAAATCCCGAGCAGAAACTGCTCCCCGGCATGACGGCAACCTGCACTATCGTGACTCAAGAAATCAAGGATGCCGTGGCAATCCCGGTAAAGGCGCTTAAGTTCACGCCCGCCGACGGCACTCCGATGGCAGAACCTCCCAAGGGCATGCGCCCGCCGCACCCCGAAGGCGACATGAAGGGTCCTCCCCCAGGAAAGTTCGGCCCGCCCAAATCTTTCAAGAAGCGCGCCGATGGCAAGAAACCAAGCGGCAACCTCGTGTGGATCAATATCGACGGCAAGGCCGCCCCGCGCCCGGTCAAAATCGGCATCAGCGATGGCGTGAACGTGCAGATTCTCAAGGGTTTGTCCGTCGGCGATTCTGTCGTAACAAGCCAAGAAACGCTCGGCACTGCAAAATCCGAAAAATCTGGTGCATCTAGCCCCTTCATGCCTGGCCCCCCGGGCAAAAAGAAGAAATAAGCCCCTGCCGGGAAAAAATCCGCTTTAGGAATATATATTATAGTAAGCGGCACCTGTCGCCTACTATAAGGAGTGTCCATGAAATCCCCTATTCCTAGCGTGGTTCTTTTAACCCTTGCCGGCATGGCGTTCGCCATTCCCAAGCACGGTTTTGATTTCGTTGTCGGAGTCGACGGGGATTTCAAGGCGGCCAAGGCCGCAGCGGCCGCAACAAAAACAAGCGAAGGTTCGCACTTCATCATCTTTTTCCCCAACGGCGAATACAACCTCGGCACGCTCACTGGCGATGCCAACCAACTCACGAAATTCAACACCTCGCACGTTTCGTTCATCGGCGAAAGCACCGAGGGAGTCATCCTCTTCAATAGCTCCATCGAAGAGAGCATCAGCAAGACAGCCACGCTCCAGTTCAACACGGCCGACGACATCTACATGCAAGACCTGACGGTGCAAAACAAGAGCACCACATGTAGCGAGAACGCCTGCCGCCACGTGACCATACAGCAGGTCGGCGACAAGTATGTGTACAAACGAGTGCGGCTCATTAGCGGGCAAGACACCTATTACACCAACAAGGGTGGCCGCACCTACTGGGACGAGGGAGAAATCCGCGGCACGGTAGACTTCATCTGCGGGGACGGGGACGTGTTCTTCGAGGGCACCAAGCTCGTGCCCACACGCAGCAAGGCAGTCATCACCGCCGCAAAGACCACCACCGAATGGGGCTACGTGTTCGACAACGCAGTCATCGAGGGTTCGTTCAACGACTACTTTTTAGGCCGTTCCTGGAACCATGCGAAAACAGTCTTCTTGAACACGCACATGAATTCCACGCCAGATGCTTCGGGTTGGCAGAACCCGATCAACGAAGTTCCGCTGGTCGCCGCAGAATACAACAGCCTAGGCAAAGACGGGAAACCGATGGACCTCAGTAACCGCCGCCGCGCCTACACCGACAAGAATGGGGGCTCGGCAAACCTGAACCCGGTGCTGAGCGAATCGGAAGCGGCCAAATACACGCGCGCAAACGTCTTGGGCGGCACGGACTCCTGGGCACCGGAAAAACTGACCAAACAAGTCGACGCACCTGAAATTTCGCAAAGCGGCAAGGCCGTCAAATGGAGCGACAACGAAGACGCCCTCTGCTGGGCGGTGTTCGTGAACGGCAAGTACCATTCCAACACGACAAGCAACAGCGTCAAGCTCGACAACATTGCCGAAGGCTCCAAAATCTATGTGCGTGCGGCCAACTCCATGGGCGGCCTCGGGGCCAAGTCAAACGAAATCGTCACAGTCGCAGCGACCGACACTAGCGTTACCGACAGCGCAACTACCGACAGCATCCCGCCTACACCTGGCGACTCTGTCACCGTTCCGGGCGACTCCACCACTCCAGTCGATTCTGTCACCGTCCCGAACGATTCAACAACCTCCCCCAGCGACACGAGCATCACGCGGATAAATAGGGAACATTACGCAGACCAGCCGCGCAAGTCGCAACATTTGTACACAATCAAAGGGCAGCGCGTCATCATGGGGCGCAAAAAGGTCATGCGAGTCCTTTACGGGAAATAAGACCCGCCACCAACGTCAGGATATAAAAAAAGCTCCCTCGAAGGGAGCTTTTCAAATTCACAAAACAGTACCGATTATTCGACGCCGCACTTTGCAGGAGAGCTGAGCTCGAACACAAGCTGTGCGCCCTTCTTGAGGCCAGACATCGGCACAGAGACATAGTAGGAGCCATTCAGCTGAGTCGTCGTATTCACCGTACCGGTAATCGGGCCGTTCGCATTGCAAATGACCTTGCCATTATAAGCATCCACTTCGAGGAACACGGTCACCTTACCTGCAGGCAGATCAATTTCGCCCTGCTGTCCGGCCACCTTAACGATGTAGTCCGGATGGTTGGAATCGATGGCGGTAACAGCGCCACAAGTTACAACCTGCATGCCGTTATCGCTGTTCTTGACGGTGACTGTCGGAGCAAAGGTGCCCTTGGAGTTCAAGGTTCCACCGGCAGAGGCTCCACCAGAGAGGTTGTCACTCCAGATATAAGAGTAAGTGCCGTCGGTCGACTTACAACCAGAAACAGTCCAAGTCACAGGCGTAGGCGTAGCAATGTCTACCTGGGTCACGCTCGGCGCACAGACACAGCCCGTAATCGCAGCACCCGTCACGTTGAGCTCAGAGCACTTGATCGTATTGGATTGACCATTGTTGCTGACAGTAACCGTGGCATTCTTGACACCAGAAGTCGCATAGGAAACAAGTACAGACTGGAAGGAGGTACCCTGACCACTTTTCGTTGCCGGATCTCCACCGCCATCGAAGGTCCAGCTATAGTTGCCCTTCGTGAGGATGGATATTCCACCAGGAACCTTATCCTGATCCAAGCTGACCTTCCACTGCACGGACTTGCCCTTCTCGATAGCACCATTCGCTACGTTAGGACCGCAAGTGCCCCAAGCATTCGGGTCGGCGGCAGGTGCAGAACTGGAAGAAGCGACTGTCGAATGAGACGTCGGCGTAAGGACAGGGGACGAAGTCGGATTCTGAGTCTGAGACGGAGACGAGACAATGTTAATATTGCCCGAGCTGTTCGGATTCTGCTGCTGGTTGCCGGGGCCCGTTCCACTGGAACTGGTAGCATACGGACTGGTCGGACCCGCAGACGAACTGGAAGCGCCGCCGTTCTCGTTTATGTGACCCGGCTGGACATCTTTCACACACTGTTCATAATTCGGCCCGGCTTCGTCAGCGCAATAGGCCGCAACGGCCTTCTGAACAAGACCATCCAAAAATGTAGAATCTTCGTCCAAAGTATATTGCACATAGGAATCGTCACGCACGATTTCCATTATTTCACCACTTCCACATGCCCAAAAGAGGCCTGCAAAGCCAACCGAAGCTAGCCCAAAAATCAGTTTTCTATTCATAATAAACCTCATGGCTGAAAGATAACTAATTCTTAGGGAAAGTAGGTATATGTAACCCTTTTTTTGCGATAGGAATCACACAAAAGTGACTCAAAATCACAAAAAAGAGAAAAAATTACCAACCGAGCATGCACTCAGCCGCTACAGAAAGGGTAACCTTCATCGGCGTCATCCCGGTCGTACTCGATATGGGGATGCCCATCGGCACATAGTAGTCCGTCTTGGTCTGGTTATTGATGGTGACCGTCAGCAGCCCACCGGTCGGAACCTGGCAACTGAAGGTACAATTACCGCCATCATTGTTATGCCAACCAGGCTGCATATTGAAGTAAACCGTAGATTCGCCAGCCGGCATCGCAATCTTTGTATTCTGCGCCTTGAACTCGAACTCAGGATGGTCGGAGTCGATAGTCTTGACCGGATCGCAGGAGACCTTGAGGACCCCGTTATCCGAATTCCGAACTGTGACCTCCGGTGCATAAACAATCTTTTCGTCCAAGGTCTTCGTAGCCGAAGCCCCATCGGCGGTCATGCCCTCTTCCCATTCGTAAGAGAACGTCTTGTCTTCGGAAGTACACTTGCTCACGGTCCACTTCACGAGAGTCGCGCCAGAAGCAACGGATTCCTTGGCGACGTCGACTTCTGCCTTGTCCGGGACGCATTCGCAACCGCTAATCGGGTACCCCAGGACCTCGACGGAATCGCATTCCACCTTTTGGGACTGGCCGTTGTAAGTCATGGTCGCACGAGCACCATACTTGCCCGATGCCGCATAGGTAACCGCAGTGGAGGTCAGGCCGGTCGATCCCGTTCCCGCATAGGTGGACGGTTCCGCATCGTCGAATTCCCATGCAAAGGAGGAATTCATCATGGCGCGGACATTACCGCCGAACAAAGTGTTGCTCATGGAGAACTGCCACTTCAGAGGAACACCCCTAGACCCAGGCTTCCCCGAATTCGCCTTGCATGTTCCCCAAGGAACGTTCTCCGGGAGGCTTGAAGAACCCGGTTTCACAGCAATGGACGAGGAAGACTTCGACAAAATGTTCGAAGACGAGCGAGCCGTCTTTAAAGACGACGACGAGGCCGGAATCGGAGTAATGGTCGCGCGGCCGTTGGAACTGCTACTACGAATCGGAGTAATGGCCGGGCGGCTGGAACTCGACGACGTATAGAACGGATTATACCCCGGATACGAGGAAGACGAACTGCTCAAACGGACAGCAGAGCTGCTGGACAAAATCGCGGACGACGACGTTTCAATGGGACGGTCGTCATTCGGACTGGCCGCCGCCTTACAGGCATCGGGATTCAAGTCATTGCTACAATAGGCCGAAACAGCCTGGTTAACCAAGCCCCTCAGGGCAGAACCGTCATCGTCTTCTTCGACGGCATATTCCATCATCAGGTCGTCTTGATTGAAAGCGGCCACATCGCCAGCGCCACAGGCCCAAAACAACGCTGCAAGCGCCAATGTAACAAAACCATATACAAGTATCTTATTCATAGTACACCCCTGTCAATAAAATACAAAAATATGGAACAACTGTGGACAAATTTCACAGATTTTATTTGGAAAATTTGTCCATAAAACAACAATTAGGGCTCAACAAAACGATTAGGGTCAATAAATTATGGGCGGAGGGTCACCATTCGAGGTTGATGACGAAGAATTGCTCGGCGGAACATAGGGGGTATCTTCTTCAGAGGACGAACTTTCCTCCGGGCCAGATACATAATGGTCCTGATTAATATAGATGGCATTCTGGGTGGAGCAGGTGACCTTGAGTTTTTGGCCCCCATAGAAGATGGAGACACTCGGCCCTTCCTTATTGCCCGAACTTGTGTACTTCATGCGGAAAGGCTTGACGGGGCCTTCGCCCTTGCCATCATCGACATTGCTATCGTAGGCCATGCCAGAAGCATCCTCAGGAGACCAAGCATAGCGGCCGTTATTAAACGTTCCCTCGTCGGGGTAATACGTCCATGTGACCGGTTCTTCAATGGCGGCATTGTACTTATCCGGGCGACAAGACCCCGATGGCGGAGCAAGTTCCGAAGAAGAACTCTCCGGCGGTACCACGCTACTAGAGGATTCCGTCTCGCTAGAGCTGGAATTTTCCTCGCTGGAACTGGATTCTTCTACTACGGACGAGGAGCTAGAGATGGCAGAACTGCTAGACTCAGGCTCAATGGAGGAGCTACAGTCGACCGGGGCATCCGACGAACTTTCCACCACGACATCGCTCGAGGAGGAACTTTCCGCGATAGGCTCGGAAGAAGTCGGCTCCACTGAAGAGGAACTTTCCTCAGATGCACTGCTGTTCTCTACGGACGAACTTGTAGACGCGGTATCTTTATGCGACGAACTACTTTTACCCGTCTTTTTCCATTCAGGGCGCCCCAGCGTAGAATCCCACATGGCCTTACATTTTGAATCAGCAAGACAAGAATCCATCATGGCATCCAGATCGGATTGATTCAAATCGCCAAATTTCTCGACGGCAACCATATCCTCTGTTTCTGGGAGAAAAACATCCCCATTACCGCATGCCCAAAATGCGGTTACCAAAGAAAATACGCCAAGAATGTAAAAAAGCCTAATTTTCATAAAGTTCCCCTATACCCCTAAATTTAAATTATTATTTACAAACGGGTTGTGCATTTCTCTTTTTTTGCCCAAATTAAGCCCCTCGGCAAAAACAAGTGACCCATTTCATAAAAAAAGTGCGCAATTTATTCCAAACTGGAATATCTAATCCGCCGATTTTCCGGGTTCTTCCATCTTGCGCTGGCCCGTAATGAACTGGTGGACGTAAGGATTCGACGTCCTCTTGATTTCGTCGACAGTCCCCACCTCGATAATGCGCCCATTGTAAAGCATCGCGATGCGGTCGGCCACCTTGAACGCGCTCACCATGTCGTGAGTCACGACCACGGAAGTAACCCCGAGTTTGCTCTGCATGTCGAGAATGAGGTCGTTGATGACGTCACTCGTAATCGGGTCAAGGCCGGTCGTCGGTTCGTCGTACAGGAGAATTTCTGGATTGAGGGCGATAGCACGGGCCAGGGCAACACGCTTGCGCATACCGCCCGAAAGTTCGGAAGGCATCTTGGTCCTGAACTCGGGGACCAGGTTGATCATTTGCAACTTTTCGGTGACCACGTTTTGGATTTGACGTTCGGAAAGTTCCGGATGGTGTTCGCGGAGGGCGAACGCGATGTTCTCGCCTGTGTTCATGGAATCAAAAAGCGCGCCCATCTGGAACAGCATGCCCATTTTACGGCGGATAGTACGTGTATCGAAGAACTTCGGCGTACTGATGGTCACGCCATCGACCGACACCTCGCCGCCATCCGGCTGGAGGAGCCCGATCATGTGCTTGAGGATGACGGACTTGCCGCCGCCGGACTTGCCGATAATGACCATGGTTTCGCCACGCCGGATATCCAGGTTCACGTCTTCGAGAACTGTCTGCGGGCCAAAGGACTTCTTGAGCCCCTTGAGTCGGATAGCGATGTCGTTCGGGTTGATGTTCACATTCGGCATAATCTTACCTGATTCCTCTAGAAGAACATGATGGCATCGAGAACAAAGTCAGCAACAAGAATCATGAGACAACTGGAAACAACCACGTTCATCGTGGCAAGGCCGACACCATGAGCGCCCGCCTTGGAATTGATCCCGTTGTAATACGCAAGCACAAAAATAATCGTGCCGAACACAATCGACTTGATCATGCCCGACCACAGGTCCATGTTATCGAACAGATACTGCATCCCCGTGTAGTAGGTGTACGTCGTGATGTCGAGAGCAAGCACGCACACGATCCAGCCCCCGATAAGTGCAAGGGCATTGGATATGGCGGTGAGGCAGGGAATCATCGTGAGGAACGCGAAATAGCGGGGCATCGCGAGGTAGCGGTAGGTATCCAAGCCGAGCACGGTATAAGCCGACAGTTCTTCTTTTTCCTTCATCGAACCGATTTCGGCGGCGACAGCGCTACCGACTCGCCCGGCAAGCACAATTGCCGTGAGTAGGGGTCCTAGTTCGATGAGCACCATCTTGCAGGCGGCAGTACCGACAAATTTGTCAGAAACCAGGTTGTGGAATTCGAATTCGGCCATGACGGTCGCCACCATGCCCGTAAAAACGGACGTCACGAACAGGAGCGGGAGCGACGAGACACCGATGGAAATCATCTCCTTCACCAGCAGAGACGGGTTCTTGTGGAGGAACCGGAAGCGGAGCAGCGTGCTGAACAAGATGCAGAGGCATTCACCGATGCTGGAAACAGCACCGACAATAACCTTGCCCACCCAGGCTACTGGACGCACGATCAAGAACATTAGCCACCCCAGTCCATCGGTCCGAAATCACTACCGTCACCTTCGTCGCGGTCACTCTGGTAACTGGCCTCCATATCGTCGGTCCAGTCGTAGAAAGTCGTATATTCGGGCATGAAGCAAAGCTTGATGTCTTTAACGGAGCCGTTACGGTGCTTGGCGACCATCAGTTCGGCATTGTGGATTTCGTCTTCGTGGTGGTTACGCACGTAAGGGCGGTCCACGAACCACACCATGTCGGCGTCCTGTTCGATAGAGCCCGATTCACGGAGGTCGGAAAGCTGCGGGCGTTCGCGGCCCTTTTCTTCGACCTTACGGCTCAGCTGGGCGAGCGCGATGACCGGCACGCTCAGTTCCTTCGCCAAAATCTTGAGGCCACGGGAAATGGCACCGATGGCGACCGCGCGGTTTTCTTCGCCTCCAGTCTTCATCAGCTGCAAGTAGTCGATGACGACCAGGTCGAGCTTGCCCTGACGCTTGAGCTTGCGGGTCTTGCTCATGAGTTCCATGATGCCGAGGTCGGCATTGTCGTCGACAAAGAGCGGAGCCTGGTTAATCGGCGTGACAAAGGCGATGAGCTTGTTCATCTCGTCGCGGCTCAGCTTGCCATTACGCAACCGGCTCTGGTCTACCTGCGCACGGGAGCACAAAAGGCGCTGCGCGAGCTGCATGCCGTCCATTTCCAAGCTGAAAAAGGCGACATGCTTGTTGTAGTCAATCGCCGCATTCGCCGCAATCGTAAGGGCGAAAGAGGTTTTACCGACACCCGGACGGGCAGCCAAAATAATCAAGTCCGAAGGTTGCAGGCCGTTCGTCAGTTCGTCGAGTTCGCTAATGCCCGTGGGCACGCCCGTGATGCCGTCTTTGCGGTTGTTCAGGCGTTCGAGGAGCGGGGCCACGAACTTGTCGATAGGCCGGAGCGAATCCTTCACCTTCTGTTCGGCAATGGAAAAGATGGAGCGTTCGGCCGACTGGAGGACTTCGTCGGTATTGACGGTCGAATCCATGGCCTTCTTGATGGTATCGGACGAACTGCGGATGAGCCTGCGGAGCACGGCCTTGTCGCGGAGGTGGTCGAGTTGCCACGAGACGTTCGCCGAGGAGGCGACCGATTCCATCAAGTCGAAAAGGTATTCCCTGCCGCCGGCCAGCGTAAGCTTGCCCGCATGGTCCAGTTCAGCAGAAAGCGTAACAAGGTCTATCGGGGTGCCCGCCTTGTACAAATTGGTGAGGGCATTCCAAATAAGCTGGTGGCGTTCCATGTAAAAGAAGTCGTCACCGGAGATTTCGGCGGTCGCCGTCTCCATCACGGAAGGGTCGCGAAGAATACCGCCCAGCAGGTAGCGCTCGGCATCGGTATCCATGGGCATCTGGCGGCCTTCAAAATTCTGTGCAGTTCCGTTTTCTGCCATAAATCAAAATAAAATATAGTTACGATTACGTTTTCGGGAAACGCGACGAACGCGGAATGTGAACCTTCCACGTTAGCCACTTGAGCTGCTTGTCGTTGACCATCGTATAAGGGTCGGCAAGCGCCATCGCGGGCACTCCGCCAAATTCCAGATCGGAGCCGGCCATGTCGGCGAAGGGCTTTGCCTTGCCGAACACTTGGTAGAACAGAGGTTCACCGAAGGTCACCACGAGTTGCGGCTGGATAAGCGCAATTTCTTTCGCGAGCATCTTACGCAGGGACGTTTTGAGCAACGGAGAAAGGGGGCGCGGGGCGCCCTTGAAAAAATACGTGACGCCGATGGCAGAGGCATCGACATTCAAGTTCGCGAACAGGCGGACAAGCATTTCGCCCGGCGCCCCCTGGAGGAACTTGGCGCAATCCTCCCCCGGCTGCTGTGCAGGAAGCACGAACAGGAGGTGGGGGTTTTGCGGGCCCGCGTAGCGCGGGAGTTCGGCCCCGTGCGCATAGAGGACGTCTTTCTTGAGCAACGTATAAAAGGAATCGAGGGAATCGGCCGATTCGTACTCGGCGACAGTCTTCTTGACTGCGCGCGGGGCGGGCGGCGCGAGCGGGGCCGCAGCAGCGACCGGTTCGCGGGACGGAGCCGCTGCGGGAGCTGGGGCTCCGAACAGCCCGGAATTGTCGAATATCTCCGAAATCTCGTTCGCCATGGGTGCGGCGGGCGCGGCCGGTGCGACAGCAGGGCGCACAGGTGCCGGACGGGCGGGAGCCGGAGCCGGGCGCGTTTTGCCACGGGTCAGCGCCCACGGTTCATCCAAAAAAAGCTCGGCATCGCCCAGGTCTATCTGACCGCGCAAATAATTCCGGAGTTCACCAAAATCAAATTCTTCTGACATCGCAAAACCTATCTAGCCGAGTTCGTTCAAAACAAAATGTACAATTTCCTGGGCCAGGTCCACCTTGGAGCCCATGTGCATCTCGGGAATCCCGGCATGGGGGCGCACCAGCGCATAGCGCACGCAGTCGTGGCCAAAGCCCGAGTCGCTTGCGACTGGGGCGTTGAGGAGCAGCGCGTCGGCGCCGCTCTTTTCGAGTTTTTCGGCAGCATGCTGCTTAAAATTGTCGGTTTCGAGCGCGAAGCCGACAATCACCTGGCGGCGGGCATCACCCGCAGCGTCTGTGGCACGGGATGCGCGCGCCGCAGTGCAGTCACGCAAGATGTTCGGGTTGGGAACAAGCTCAATCGTGAGCTGGCTCCGGCTATCCTTGATTTTCGAATCGGCCGCGTGGGCGGGGCGGTAGTCCGCTACCGCCGCGCAATGCACGACGGCGTCCACACTCTCGAGCCGAGACATCACGGCGTCGTGCATCTCCCGGGCGCTTTGGACGCGGGAAACCGCGACACCGCCCGGGAACGCGGCCTCCATCGGGCCCGCGACGACTTCGACCTCGAAGCCGTTGGCGTAAAATACCGAGGCAAGCGCGACGGCCGTCTTGCCGCTGCTGCGGTTGGAAATGTAACGTACCGGATCAATCGCCTCTTCGGTACGGCCGGCAGTGAGGAGCACCTTCTTGCCGTGACCGGGGAGCGACGGATCCTGCGTGGGGTCAATATCCTGAGCGACGGGAAAAGCCGGCGGTTCGGGGGCGTTGCGGGGGTGTCCCCCGCTTGCTTCGGCGTTGCTCAGCACAGGAGAAGGGGTAGCGGAAGACGCGCCAGCGGCTGAAGCGAGGGGAAAGCCTTCCCCTTTCTCAGCAACGTTCACTTCGGCAGGCTCAGTGAACTTGTTGGTTGTCAAAGCTCGTCTATCGTCTAAATACGCCACTATCTCCGCCGGTTCCATCAGGCGGCCTTGCCCGACTTCGCCACAGGCGAGTTCACCGGCCGGAGATTCGAGCACGGTCGTCTCTTCGAAGCCGCGCAAAATTTCGAGGTTGCGCTTTACGGCGGGGCTGTTGTACATCGCGACGTTCATCGCGGGGGCAATTACACGCGGGCACGTGCAGCTCATGAAGCAGAGGCTCACTGGGTCGTCGGCGATGCCACAGGCGAACTTGCCGATGACATTCGCGGTCGCGGGCACCACCAGGTAGAGGTCTGCCCAGCGCGGGAAATCGATATGCTGGAAAGGGCGCGCCTCGACGGCGCCGTTCTTGAGGTAGACGGGACACTTGGAGAGGCTCGCGAATGTAAGCGGGGCGACGAATTCGGTGGCAGCATCGGTCATGCACACGCGCACCGTAGCACCCTTCTTCTGCAAAAGGCGCAACAGCTCGCAGCTCTTGTACACGGCGATTCCGCCCGAGACTCCGAGGAGGATTTTCTTTCCAGCAAGATTCATAGGATGCAAGATAGAAAATTAGTCGCCGCAGGCATCGCCCCATACAGCCCTGTCGCAAGCGGAGTTCACATTATTTGCTTTTGCAGTGGAATTCGGCTTTTTCCCTTTATCGGAATCGACGAATTCAATCACCGTTCCAAATGCCTTGGCCTTATCGCAGAAGGTTCCTTCTGATTGAGATACGGTAATATTTGCGATAGCCTGGGAGCCTTTCAGATTTGCCTTCTTGAACAATTCTTCAATGGCCGCATTTCGGGCAATCCCGCTATTGAAACAACGGGATGTCGAGGCTTCGACATTTTTTATAACGACAAAGTTCGCTTCGGACAGAACGACGTTCGTTTGGAATTCGTTGTGCGTGTAAAACGATTCCATCTGGGTCGTGCATGCAGACAGAATTGCCAGGACAAATATTAAAAGTAATTTTTTCATATTACCTCTCAATATAAATACCAGTTCCACTCCAGTTCATAATTGGAGGCTTTGCTATCTTGCTGATAAACCTTTTCTCTTGGATCAAGCAAACCGACACTTTGGACAATATAGCAAGAACCTGTCGACATTTTGTCATCCGAAATTGGGTCATAGTCATAAACAATCGGACATACTGAAATGGCGTAGGTATTGCGAGGCAAACTCCAGACCTCGCTGGAATCTCCCCTCCACACAGAAAGATTCGTCTTGTCCGATACGCTGTCGAAAAACCTTGATGTCTTTACAGACATCAGAGTATCGCCGACGCTGTCTGTCGCCATTATCCTAAAATAAATGATGGGGTCACCGTCTGTTTTGCTTGACGTTCCTTCATAAGATTTCAGCTGATGGTAGTAGGTAAGAGTCAGTTTCATCAGCATTCCTTTGGAAAGATACTCAAACCAGGCAGAAGACGAAGAGCTATAAGAGGATGAAGAGCGATAATAGGAAGACGAGTAACGTGAAGACGAGTAACGTGAAGACGAATAACGCGAAGAAGATGAACTTAAAAAGGAGCTAGAACTCAAAACGCTGCTAGATGAACTTTTTACCCAGAATGAACTGGAAGAAGATTTTTTTGTCAGCGATACACCATATTCATCAACAGTATCAACATACACAGTTGTGGAGTGAGGCGATTCTATATCGCCACAACTATACAGGCACAAGACAAGCAACAATCCAAGCAGCAACTTCATTTTCTAGAACCCATAGGCTACGTAAGGGGTTATTGCAAACATTCTATTGCCACACAACTCATCCAAAAAATCCAGCCACACCTGCTCAAATTTCACGCCGAATTCCAGGTTCGATTTTCCTATAACGTTGTAATCAAAGCCTAGAGCGACGTCAAAGACGAGCCCCAAATGATAGGATTCACCTATTCGATGGCCTAAACTAGTAATCGCATTCCATGTTTGATTACTTCCCCAGCCTTCTTCACCAAAGGTCTCTACATCAGCAAAGATGGGCCCAAGCCCACCTTGAACAAACAGGTTCCATTTTCTTGTGGGCTGCGTTTCCATCAAATTAAATTTTAGGTTACCCGCCAAAGCAAGGAACCAATCTGAATCGTTAATTCCAAAACTGACAGAATACACTTGAGACAATCGTGTGATTATAGGCGATTCGTACGCATAGCCCAAATAGAATTGGTTGCTGCTACTCTGCTCCTCGGTAGTATATTCTTTCCCCGTACGGTAAATATCATATTTTCTATCGTAATAGCTTGTACCGTAATAATAGTCTGAACCATAATAGTAGTCGTCTCTAGGCGAAGCCGTCATATAGTATTCCGCATGCCTACGCAAAAAGAAGAGATCTGCAAATGAAAAACCAACCATAATATAATGGAAGGATTTTTTCGGCAGATTAGCGTCCGCCCGCACAACGGTATCCACGATCATAACCGTATTTATCTTAACAATCGTATCGACCTTCGCAACAGTATCAATCCTTACGATAGTGTCGACTTTCGCAATAGTATCTACTCTCGCAACAGTATCGACTCTTGTGACGGTATCCCTCTTTGTTACAGAATCTACCTTTACCAAAGGTTCCTCACTAGGAACTTCGCTCACATCGGCGACACCAGATGCAACCGGGATACTTTTTAATACCACACCAACAACCTGCCGGATGGCATCGTTCAACATGGATGCATTGCTTACGTTAACAACCTCTTTTTTGTAAAAAGAGTTCAAGCCCCTTACCTCGGCCCCCACCATCAGGGAGCCTTTGGGATTCAGCACCGAAACAAGCAAAGCATAGTCGGCTTTTTCAACCGATCTGTATCCTGTCTCTTGAACTGCATTCAACACCTGAACCGTTATTGTCGTGTACAACTTCTCGTTGGGCAAGTTCGGGGCGTTCAAAGGCAAAACCTTAACGTCGGCACCAAAAGAAGCCGTGAAGAGAACAAAAAACAGGGCTATCAGACAACGCCTTAACAAACAACTCATAAAAAGTAAGATAGAAAGATTAATGAAAAATTTTTATGGAAAGCGAAAAGTGAAAGGCAAATGACAAAAAAAAGAAACCCCGCGGTTTTACCCACGGGATTCCTTAAAGTAATTAGTGGTTGGTGGTTAGTGATTAGGATTTATAATCGTGACGAAGTCGCCCTAACCACTGTTTACTAACCACTGCTTACTATAAATTAAGCCTCTTCGGCCGGCTTTTCAGCGGCTTCTTCGGCCGGCTTTTCAGCCTTCTTCTTGGAGGCCTTCTTCTTCGGAGCGACAGCGTCACCGATCGTGGTGCCGTTTTCGCCCGGCTTGTGGGAGTCCATCCAAGCAGCGAGCTCGGCGGATTCGCGGTTCTTGAAGTAGTCCACCACGGAGAGGAAGATCTTGCGGTTGTTCTGATCGATTTCGGTCACGACAGCCGGAACTTCGTCGCCAACCTTGAACGCATCGGCCGGAACCTTGATGTATTCGGTGGTGAGCTTGGAGACCGGGATGAAGCCTTCGATACCGTCGGCGAGTTCAACCACGACGCCGCGGTCGAGCATGCGGACAATCTTGCCCTTGACTTCGGAGTCAACCGGGTAAGTGGTCTCGATGGAATCCCACGGGTCTTCGGTGAGGTGCTTCATGGACAGAGAAATGCGGCGCTTTTCCTTATCGACGGCGAGCACGACGCATTCAACCTTGTCACCCTTCTTGACCATTTCGTTCGGGTGAGTGATCTTCTTGGTCCAGGACATGTCGGACACGTGGATGAGGCCGTCCACACCTTCCTTGATTTCGACGAAGGCGCCGAAGGAAGCGATATTGCGGATTTCGCCGACCACGCGGGCACCCGGGGGAAGTTCAGTTTCGATGGAATCCCACGGATCGCTTTCGAGCTGCTTCATGCCGAGAGAGATGCGTTCGGCATCTTCTTCGACCTTGAGAACGACAGCTTCGACTTCCTGACCAACGGTGAGGATCTTGGACGGGTGCTTGACATGCTGCGTCCAGGACATTTCGGAAACGTGGATGAGGCCTTCGACGCCAGAATCCAGTTCGACGAATGCACCGTAATCGGTAATGGAAACAACCTTACCCTTAACGATGGCGCCTTCCGGATAACGTTCGGCGATGTCCTTCCACGGATGCGGCTTAAGCTGCTTCATGCCGAGAGAGATACGTTCCTTCTTGTCGTTGAAGTCGAGCACCATGACTTCGACTTCCTGGCCGAGCTGGACCATTTCGGTCGGGTGGTTGATGCGCTTGTAGCTCATGTCGGTGATGTGGAGGAGGCCGTCTACGCCGCCAAGGTCGATGAACGCACCGAAGTCGGTGATGTTCTTGACGATACCCTTGCGGACCTGACCCTTCTCGAGAGTTTCGAGAACGTCGCCACGCTGCTTGTTGCGTTCTTCTTCGAGAACAACACGGCGAGAAACGACGATGTTGCGGCGGGCCTTGTTGACCTTGATAACCTTGAGGTCGTATTCCTGACCAATGAGGGCGTTGATATCCGGGATCTGACGGAGGTCGATCTGGGAACCCGGGAGGAAGGCGTCGATGCCGAACAGGTCGACAACCACACCGCCCTTGATACGCTTGGTGAGCGTACCGCGCACGACTTCGTTGTTTTCGAAAGCGGCGTGGATGCGGTCCCACACGCGCACGAAGTCGGCCTTCTGCTTCGAAAGGATGAGACGGCCGTCTTCATCTTCGAGCTTTTCGACAAACACTTCGATTTCGGAACCGATTTCGAGGGAGTCCGTGTCCTTGAATTCGGCACGGTCGATAACACCTTCGGACTTGTAGTTGACGTCGATCAGGACTTCCTGCTCGTTCACCTGGCTGATCTTGCCCATGACGAGCTTGCCCTGTTCGAGGCAATCCATACCGGCATACACGTCGGCGTTCTGCTTGCGGAAGTCCGGGCTGCATTCGCCCTGAGCGGCGAGGATTTCAGCGAGATCTTCTTGAGTTCCGAATTTGAGATTTTGAGACATATGATTTTTTTCTTGGAATTCGTAATTAGAGTCTAGTGTTTAGGATCTAGGATCTAGAATCTAGAGGCTAGGGGCTATTGGCTAGTTTTAATTATGAACTCCTGTTGATTGTTGTGGTTAAAAGACTCAGGGCTACGCCACTACACCTACGTAGTCGAGAATCTTTTGCACCTGTTGTTGGATTGAGATGTGTGTAGTGTCAATTTCAATAGCGTCGTCCGCTTTCTTGAGGGGGGCGTTCGCGCGGGAAGAATCCAGGCGGTCGCGTTCAACCAGGTTGTTGAGGACTTCTTCGAGCGTCACTTTTTCGCCCTTTTCAAGGAGTTCCTTGTAGCGGCGTTCGGCGCGGACCTTCACGTCCGTCACCATGAAAAACTTGTACTTCGCATCGGGGAAAACAACCGTACCGATATCGCGGCCGTCCAGGATGCAGCTCTGCTTCTTGCCGATTTCGCGCTGCTGCTTTGTCATCGCGGCGCGGACCGACGGGAGGGCGCAGTAGACGCTCACGTTGCTCGAGACCTTCATCCCGCGGATTTCGGATTCGCGGGAGACTCCATTAATCAGGATGTGGTTTTCGGAGTCGAACCCGAGCGTGAGGTTAGAGAGCAGTTCGTCCATCGCCGGGCCTTCTTCGGCCGGCAGTCCCTTGTCGAGGGCGGCGAGCGTCACGGCGCGGTACATGGCGCCCGTGTCGAGGTAAGTGATACCGAGGGTCTTGGCCACAATCTTCGCGGTCGTGCTCTTCCCGGTACCGGAGCCCCCATCCAGGGCAATGACAAAACGTTCTGAATTGCTCATGAGTGGGGACAAATTTAGCAAAAGGCGAGCGCCGCGTCAAAGCGATTTTTCGCTTTGGCATGGCCGAGCCGAGCTAAAATGGCCCGTTTTAGTACAGGTCGTAATAGTAGTGGTACTCGACCAGGGGATCATACTGGGAGTAGATGGCCTCGGAACCATCGTCGAACACGGTCAGGAGTCCCCCATCCACTGGGAACTGGTAATAAACCCCTCTGTCATCGGAGCCTACATCGTACTCGTCGCCGTAATAGATGTACCTGTCTCTGTCGAACACCAAAACAGCATAACCATCGCCTTCGAGACGCAACGAGATGGAAAAAGACCTGCGAAGCGAACTCGCATCGTAGCAATAGTATTCGCCAAAATCATCGTAATCGCATTCTTGAGCGTAGAAATAGGTAAATGTGGCCTTGTAGACGCGGGAGCCACCGGACGTGACATAGTTGTCGGAATCGCCACAAGCCGTAAGCAACAGCGCGGCAAGAACAGCAACGAAAACCAAGCAACGTTTCATATTTACCTCCAATGCAAAATCCCCGAACGAATCGGGGATCCCGCTTGACAAACAAACTAATTTTTAACGTTCCAGACTAGAAGTCCGATTCGTAGTCGCCGTGAATTTCTTCCTTGGCGCGTTCTTCGTCTTCGTCCGGTTCGTTATAGGCTTCGGGAGCCTGCAAGTCGCGAGTGCTGCCGTACTTGCGCTTTTCTTCGTCGGTAAGCTTGTTAGTGAAGACTTCGACTTCCGGTTCGGCCTTGGCTTCTTCTTCTTCGCCCTTCAAGATCTTCTGGCCTTCTTCGATGCGGCGCTTGATGCGGGCATCTTCCATTTCCTTGAGGTTCGTGCCGACCTTGGCCTGGTCTTCGGACATCACATAGCGTTCGTTAGCCTCGTCCATGGCCTTCTTGATACCGACCAAGCGACCGTGGCGGTCGAGTTCAAGACCGGCCTTGCGGAGAGTCGAAAGCGGAAGACGGCGGGCAGCCACCTTGTATTCTTCCTTGAACTCATAGCCATCCGGGCTAATCGCATAAGCTTCGTCCTGAGTGACATATTCCAGGGCCTCTTGCCAACGGGAACTCTGCACACAGGCAGCGAAACCGGCGAGAGCGTTATCCAGCTGTTCCGGGTCCTTCGAGGAGCCCGCACAAGCAGAAAGAATCATTGCAACAAAAGAGAGACCCAATAAAATTTTTTTCATAGGAAGACCTCCGAAAAATTATCCCGCATCAAATATACACATTTTTATCACAATTTCGTGAAGTTTAAACAAAATTTATCCTTGAGAATTAGTCCATAGACCAGTCGGCCCTACTTTTTCTACATTAGCGCGCATTATGAGCGAAAACGCAGACATTTACCGCATCAACACTGCCGACGGGAGAGAAATCATCCTCATCGGCACCGCCCACATTTCCCAAAGTTCCAAGGAACTGGTCCGCGAGACCATCGAGAATGAATCTCCGGACACCGTCTGCGTTGAGCTCGACGAAGGCCGTTTCAAGTCGCTCAAGGAACCCGACCGCTGGAAAAACACCGACCTCAAACAAGTCATCAAGAAAAAGCAGTTGGCGACGCTCATCGCAAACCTCGTCCTCGGGTCGTACCAGAAGCGCATGGGCGCCCAGACCGGAGTGAAGCCAGGAGCCGAACTCAAGGAAGCCGCCGAAACCGCCGAAAGCAAAGGCGCCCAACTAGTACTGGCGGACCGGGATATCAAGATTACGCTCAAACGAACCTGGGCATGCACCCCCTGGTACCGCAAGCTCAGCCTCTTGGGCGGGCTTTTCGCAAGCATTTTCGACAAGACCGAAATCAGCGAAGAAGAACTGGACAAGATCAAGGAACAGGACGCCCTTAGCAGCATGATGCAAGAGTTCGGCAAGTCGTTCCCCGAAGTGAAGCAGGTGCTCATCGACGAACGTGACCAGTTCCTCGCAAGCAAAATCAAGAGCGCCCCCGGCAAGAAGATTGTCGCCGTCGTCGGCGCAGGCCACATGAGGGGCATCGCGAACATCATCGAGACCGACAAGGAAATCCCGAGCGAAGAATCCATTTGCGTTATCCCCAAGGGCTCTCCCATCTGGAAAATTATCGGCTGGGCCATCCCCATCGCCATTGTCGCAAGCATCCTGTTCGTCGGTTACGAAGCTGGCTTCAAGAAAGCTGGGGAACTCAGCCTCCAGTGGGCCATGCTCACGGGCGGCGGCGCCATGCTCGGCACGATTATCGCCGGCGGGCACCCCCTCACCATTCTCGTTGCACTGGTCATGGCCCCCTTTACCGGGCTTACCCCGCTTGTAGGCGTCGGATTTTTCACGGCACTTACGCAGGTGTACATGCGCCCGCCCCGCGTGCAAGAAATGGAAACGCTGTCCGACGACGTCTGGCAAGTGAAGCGCTGGTGGAAAAACCGCGTGACCCGCGTTATCCTGTGCTTCCTTTGTCCGGGAATCCCGGCCATTATCGGGAAGATACTCGCGATATTCAAGATATATCAGGCGTTTTAGGATATTAGAGATTAGAGGCTAGAGATTAGAGGCTAGAGCGACCTTATCCTCCCTAGTCTCCAGATCCTAGATTCTAGCCCCATCTTACCAATTCACGCCTAGTTCCACATTGTATGGCAACCCGAGAGAAGCGACACCCATCGCCTGACCAGACACCCATGCATTGACTCTGTACGGGCGGTGCCCAAGGTTATGCAACTTGACAAGGTAACGCTTACCCCTGACAAACCCGAACGATTTTTCCATGTACCAACCGGACAATGGATATGTTCCGTTGTCGTATGTCATGGAGCCAGTCATTTCGATGCCGTCCTCCGGAGCGATTCCGAGAGTAACTACAGCCGGAGTCCAATCGTTCGGGAACCCGGTAATTTCAATCCAGAGGTCACCTTCGGGAACGACACGCTTGGACTCGTTAACATGCAACGTTATCGGCGTAGACGAACTGCATCCGTTGTCCTGCGGGCATTCCGGTTCCACTTGATTGACGGGGTTGTCCGTCAACTTTCCGGCAAAGCGCAAATTGTCTATCCAAAGAGAATCCGCCGTATTCAGCACAATCTGGAAACGAGCATCATGATGCTGTTCCGAAAGAACTTTCTTCACGCGGGACGGCACTCTGAACTCGTAAGACTTCCAGTTTCCAAAATAGGGTTTCAACTGAATCTGCTCGCCAAGTTGTATTCGCTTGTTCGAAGACGGCACGTAGAGCCAAAGTTCCAGCGTACCGATCCAATACGGGTTCTGTGTACTCGCAGGAACGAAAACATCCACGCTCATTCTCTCACCGATAACATCAAAATCCGATGTCGATATATTGCGACTTTCAATGACTTTCCACCCAGCAGGGGTGACGAGGCTCGTGTTGCCCTCGCTCTTGCGGTTTCCGTCCAAAGCAAGTGTTGTATGTTGCGAATGCCAGTCCGTAGCGACCTCAAAGCGGCCCACAGAGAATTCTGCGAACGGTTTTTCCAGCAAATCCAGACTATAATTCGCACCATTGGAATTCGTCCCGATTATTGCCACGATATTGCCAGGTTTCGCAAACTCAGCCGAAAGCGGGACTGAGACATATCCAAAACCGTTGTTTACCACATTCACAGAATAAATCGGAACCGAAGGCTCGGAGGGTTGATAAACTTCAATCCTGTCGAAAGAGCCTAAATCCTTCGAGGAAAGACGCAAAGAATAACTTCTGCCAGCAAGAGTTGCCTCGATTTCAAAACGATCAATATCCGAGCCGGTTTGCAAGTAAGCGTTCACCCGCTTTTCGGGTTTGAGTTTCACAAGGTTGCTATTCGATTCGTCGGTACAACATCCGGTAACCATAAACTGACCATTACGGACAAGTTCAAACGCATTCGGGTCCACTGCCTCTGTAAACGGGATGGAATCCGGCAGGGAGGTTCCCACGCGGGTCGTGTGCGCGACACCACCGGGACTGGACATCGTAATTTCCCACCGGTAAGTTCCATTCTTGCTTATGGGAGGCATATCCGCATAATAAAGGCCATCGCCTGCACGCAAATCTCCACCAATGCCGTCGTCGTGCAAAGCGAAGTTCACCACGTTCCCGTCAGGTGTGACCAGTTTTCCCGCAGCATCGACCTCGGCAAGGACTCCCCCCAGGCCCCGGACCGACGCAGTGAAATACTTCTGCACGGGCCACTCAAACAGCCCTTCCGGGAAAATTTTCACATTCATGGAATGTTCCTGATACTCGCCCGTAGCGATAACCCTGAAATCTACATTAGCGCCGGAAAGGTTATTCTTGACCTTGAACGCAGAATTGGGCAACGACACCAGCGTAGCCGAATCAACTTCGGCGGTGAAGTAGACCGTATTGCCAATTGTATTGGATGTCGGGAAAAACGGGATGGCCGCCCCGCCTTGAGTAAGCAATTCAATCGGGCTACCCGCAGAACCGGAAGACGAACCCGTGGAACTGGAAGACGGAATATCGTAGGACGCATAGACGCGGGCACGCTGGAGGCGCCGAGGAAGATAAACATCACCCGAAGTCTGAGCTGGAGCGACTACGGCTGCCTTTAGTTGGGTGTTCCCTGGCATTGCAGCAAGAACATTCGCAGTTGACGCGATTACCTCATGAGCCAACCCAGACCCTTCCTCGAAATATTCCCCACCCGTCTCCGCAGCCATCGAAGATAGCAACCCTCGGCATGCCTTTGTTCCATAAGCAAACGTATTGATAGAAATATTTTTGGACCTATAGAGATCAACGACCTCCTTTTCGGTATGCGTACTTCTATAGTCGATTCCATCAGAGATTACATACAGAGTTTTTTGATTGGCCGTATCCGAAAAATTGTCAATGGCTGAATACAGGGCGTCAAAGAACGCCGTATTGCCCCCTGCCGTGAGCGAATCTATTGCACTATCAAGCCCCAATAGAGACTGAATTGTATTAAGGGAACGGACCTTGACAACACTGTCATTGAACGCATAGACACCGACAGATACGTTTGAGTTATTGAACGTCGTATATGCCGGATCTTCGTTCAGAGATGACTTTATGTAATTTTTCGCAGACAACTTGGCTTTTTCCAGTTTGTTTTCAACACCCATGCTGCTGGATATGTCCACGAGCACGATTTTCTCCGTTTCAGGACGGTCCCAAAAGATTTTCAGGTACTTGTGAGTCTGCCTTCTGTATGCGGACGGATGCTGACCGGCAAGTTCGACCTTCATATATGGGAGATTATATGTTTTTTCATGGCCACAAGTCTGGTCATGTAGCCAAACCGCATGCCCCTCCTGAACCTTACCCGTAGCAGGATCATAATTCATCAGGTAGGATTTTGCCGTAAACACATCCGATGCAGTAGGTTTCCTCTTGGCAAGAGACTTGAACCAATATCTGAGATATGGACTAGCCGCCCCAAAAACTTCGTCATTTACCGGATTTCTTGAAATGACATCCCACGCAGAAGAAGGATTCCCATTCCTACGAAACTCAATTCCCTGCTTGCAATATGGGTTAATATTGAACTCAGTACTGAAATTTGCCCATTGCCACTGAATTCCATTGACTCCATTAGGAGAGCATCCATAGGATGTCGCTACGTCATATTGGTTGTCCATTATAGAATGAGCAACTCGGCTTCTATTCCATCCCGGCAAATCAAAGGTCCATGATCCAGAACCCGCACTCCGGATGTCAACATCGTTTTTATTTTTGTCCTTCAAAGTAAACGAGTATTTTCCAACGCTAGTAGTACTATCCCAAACTTGATCTATAGTTGCATAATCGTCCACAAACAAGCCAACTCCACCAGGATAGGTATAATTTACAGGATAGTCCAAAAATGTTTCAAGACCTTGCGGGAGATTTTCAACCGGATAAAAAATTATGGGAGTCCCTGAAGTGAACGGAGATAGTCTATCCTCAAATTCCGTATTTATCAAAGAGGCACTATCACGTACTCTTGTGTCCGTTACAATTATTTGATTCAACACAGGATCTGCTGTCACCTCAATCCATCCAAGAGGGAGAGCAGTCTGTGTATAGTCATCTGTTACACCATAAATATAATGTCCACTTTCATGAGCCAATGTCATACCAAAATTCAAACGTTTTTCCTCATCGCTAAAGTTGTCCCGTCCAGCGCCCCAATCATCGGACATAAAAATTATGCCATTTGTTACAAATCCGCCTACATGGGCCCGAGGCCACTCATGTGTTATGTTCCATACAATGTCTACACTTGAGCAATAACGTTCACCCGTATATATGGATACGTTTCCAAGAAAGTTAGCTCCATTTGACATTTCATATATAGCATCGGCATAATATCCGATGACATCTTCATAATTAGCTTCTTGAGCAGACGTAGGAGTCCGCTCTAGACAGATGGAGATGTCTATGATTTCCTCTTCAGGCTCCCCATCAGCACCAAGGCTAGCCACTCTCACTCCACCAGCCATTGCGATGGAAACAGATAAAAGAATTATAAGAAGTTTATTCATAATATTTTTCATTTATATTTATTTCTCTCAGAAAGCATAATTGTTTGTTTTTTTTACAATTTTTCCTCACATTTCATTCCAAGTTATCATATATTAGTTATATGCAAATTAAAGTAATGATTATACTTGCATTGAATGCGTTGATTTTCGCCCAGGAACCAATCCCTGATGGCAGGGATCCCTCCAAACACGATCAATGTCTCCCACTTTTTAAAGAATACAGCAACCCAAAAGGGATGCAACTTCAGCTAGATTTGCCTACAAATGAAACCGACATGTCTGCATTTCCAAGTTTAGAGCACACCGTAAATATTTCAGGAATCGTTGATTCGGTCATTCCCATTGTGATAGACACAGCATTACAAAAATACGATATCAACTCCTGCGTTGAATTCGAACGTGAGGGAAATATATTCTGCGACTACACTCTTATCGGATATGCAGACTCAACTAGCAGATGGCTGGAACCAGTAAGGCGAGTTTTTCTTCGCAATTTCAAAGTCTACAACGAAAACGAATCCCCCATGACGAAAGTGCTGGATTCATCCTGGATATATTATCCAAAAAAAATTGAATTAAAAAACGGAGATTCTATTTTTATAAAAAATTATTCAGTGTTATTTCGTAACATATGGGAAAAAAACTCATGTGATTATCATCCTCTAGCAACCGTTGTCGGCGAATACTTCGTCAACCCGACAGAAGATATCCTATCAACGCCGCGTTCCCGCATTTTGAAGGTTGAAAAGCCCAAAATTCACAATCGCGATGCCGGCGGCCGCTGCGTGAATGACAAGAAAAGGAATGTGATTAGGTATTAGGTACGAGGCGACGAGATCCTAATCTCTAGATTCTCTGGCAGAGATTGCTTCAGGGCTTCGCCCTTCGCAATGACAAACCCTAACCACTAACCACCAACCACTGTTTACTTACCTCAAAGGCACGAAGTGCCGACCTCGAACCTCGAAGGGAGCGCCAGCGACCGACCTCGAACCTCGAAGGGAGCGCTAGCGACCGACCTCACCCCTCTTATATCTTCTTCAGCACCAGCAGATGTCCGGGGGCTTTCGCGGGGTCAAGGCGAACAAAGTTCTTGTTGCCGCGCCACACGTAGCTTTCGTCAGTAATCACGTCCTTCAAGAAGAAGAACGAATCCGGCTCCAGCCCGAGCTTAGCCATGTCAAGTTCCACCATGCCTTCTTGCGCGTTGTCCATGTCCATGTTGCATACGCACAAGATAACGTCGTTGCCAGACTTCTTGGAGTAGACCATCAACTGGTCGTTGGCACAGTAGTGGAAGTCGAGGTTGTCGTATTCCTGCAGGGCCACATGTTCCTGGCGGGCAGTGTTCACACGGCGCACGAAGTCCTGGATGCCCGGGCCCTTCCAGTTGTGGACCTTGTACTGGTACTTTTCGCTGTCGGCGAGTTCTTCCTTCACGGGGCTCGGGATGTTTTCGCACAATTCAAATCCGTTGTACATACCCGTGAGGCTCGAAAGCGTCGCGGCAAGGAAATAGCGCTGCTTGAAGGCGTTCGGGCCCTTGTATGCAAGGTACTTCGGGAAAATGTCCGGCGTGGTCGGGAAGAAAATGCCGCGCATGTATTCCTTTGCATCACTCTGCGTGAGTTCCTTGAGGTACTGTTCGAATTCCCACTTGGCAGAGCGCCAGGCGAAATACGTGTAGCTCATGTCGAAACCCGACTTTGCGAGGCGGTGCATCATCTTCGGGCGGGTGAACGCTTCGGCGAGGAACACGAGTTCCGGGCGCTTTTCCTTGATATCGGCGATGAGCCATTCCCAGAACGGGAACGGTTTTGTATGCGGGTTGTCGATACGGAAAATTTCGATGCCCTTGTCGGCCCAGAACAAGATAATGTTCTCGATTTCCTGCCAAAGTTCCTTGTAGTTCTCGTTGTAGTAGTCGAACGGGTAAATGTCCTCGTACTTCTTGGGCGGGTTTTCGGCGAACTTGATGCTGCCATCCGGTTCGTGATAGAACCATTCCGGATGCGACTTCACGTACGGGTGGTCGGGGCTGCAGTTGAGCGCAATGTCAAGCGCCAAGCGGAGCCCCTTGCTACGGGCGGTCTTCGCGAAATGTTCGAAATCCTTCATGGTCCCGAGTTCGGGGTCCACGTCGTAGTGCCCGCCGTTCTTGTTGCCCACGGCATACGGGCATCCCGGCTCGAGCGGGTTACCCTTCTTGTCGACCTTCGCATGCAGGGCGTTGTTCGCTCCCTTGCGGTTGGTGACACCGATCGGGTGAATCGGGACAAGATAAACTGTATCGAAACCGAGGCCGGCAATGTAGTCGAGCTGGTTCTCGCAATCCTTCCACGTGGCGCTCTTCTTGGGGTCCGTGCCCTGGCTCTTGGGCCACATCTCGTACCATGTACCGATGCGGGAGTAAGGCGGATCCACACGGAGTTTCATCACCGGGGATTCGGTCGGGATGTCCTTGGGCTCGACGGTCCAGGCGCAAATCTTGTATTCGTAATAGCCGATGTTGTTGACGGTAAAGGAACCTTCCCACTGGTCGTTGTCCACGAAATGCATGGGAGCCATTTCCCATTTCTTCTTGGAGTCGTGGCGGTAGAAAATCGCGGCGTCGTACTTTTCGTGGCTGTGGCGGAAGATATCCGCGGTGAGCGTGACGGTATCGCCCGGTTCACGCTTGAGCATAAAGCGGCCGCCCTCAATGCTTGGGCGGATGTTTTCAATAACGAGATTGTCTTTGCGAGTAGGAATAATTGCCATAATGGCCATAAATTAGAAAAAAGATGATTTCCTTAAACATGCTTTTTCACATTTCACATTTGAATATATGCGGGAGGGGGCCACGCATACCCATCTCTAGAACAGAATGAACATCTCGCTTAGACCAGGATAATACGAAAAAGCTGTTCATGCTTAAGTTTTCATGAACAGCCTTAAAAGGTTTTAAAGGTTGATTGAATTCTAATCTAGCCTTGTGATTTTCAAGTCGCGAACCCATATCTTGCGGACCGCACCGCCGATGTTAAATTCGAATCGAGCAAACGGGTCATTCAGCATAGGTTCAAACTCCACCTCGAACTTTTTCTCAGAAGTGGTCACCTGCACATGTTCTTCGAATCCGACGGTTTCGTAAGTCAGGTACGAGCCGATACGCGCAGTAATCAGGCCCTCCTCGCTAGCCCTTATCAGGAACGAGCACTTGTACTTGTGACCGGCGAGCATGGGAATATTTTCGTGCAAGAGCTGGACACTATAGCTATACTGACCAGCAGCAGTCACATCGACCTCGATAGCGCGAGTTTTCTCCTTGACGTTCACGTATGCGGAATCGGCCTCCCCACGGAGCTGGGTCAGGAAAATCCAGTCTGGAGAATAGCTTCCCAACATTCCGTCCGTGACCACGTTTTCTCCCACATCACCAGCAACATCCAACAGGATGTCATCCACGTAATCGTTGAATGTATGCCCCTTTTCGTCGAGATATTCATAACGCAGGGCTCCGAAACTCGGGACGAACCGTTCGTTGAATTTTTCCCAGATTTCAGCATTATTCGTACTGTCTATACGAACGACGCCATCCCTACCGACCTCCAGAGAACTCAGGTCTACACCGTCCGTGAAATGGCGGACATGGAACGCTACAGACAAATTAGCAGTCCAGTCTTCCACCTTGATCTGCGAGAAATGGTAACGCAGCGAGAACTGCTGGAAACGGGACAGTTCGTAAATAAACGGCACGTAGACATCCCCGATCATCACGCGGCCCTGGACAGTAGGATGAATCCTGCGGCTTATCTCGAACGACACTCCGATTTCCTTGAGGCGGCCTTCGGACTGGAGATCGATGCTGCTGAACGTCTCGTCTACCAATTCGTCGTCCACAAAAGACACAGGCAAAACATCGTAGGGAGAATTCTCATAAGGCCAGACAACCAAGCCCATCGACTGGACAATCGAAATGCCAACATAGAAGCTGCAATAAGAGCGGACTTCTGTCAGCGTCAGGTTCAGGGAGTCGATCAGCAGCGGTTCGTTCTTTGATGCAGACCTGGCCAATGGATTGGACCGGGCCAAAGCGAACATCCTCTTGCTTTCCGTAGGAATCACGTCGGAATAATCAATGGTGAATCCAGCCTTGAACGCAAGGGATTGCACAGAATCGCGTGCGGGGTCATTATTTGCCAATTCGGGATTGCCGATTTCGATACCGGCAGTATCAACGGTATTGGAGCATCCCGCCATAAGCAGGACGCCCAACACGAGGCCCGTCATGTACCCGAAGATACGCATCACAAACCTCGCGTCAACGGGAACAACTGGATATTGACTTGCACGACATCTTCCGACTCGCCCGGTTTTGCCGAGAAATCCAAGAGCTCTTTACGCATGAGCTGGATATGCTTTTTCAGGTCAGCGAATTTTTCCCGCTTGATTCCGAACGTGATGCCGGAGAAATCCCTTTCGGGAGCAGGCAGAGACGTGAGCATCTCGCTACCGAGGCGCAACATCTGGCAATGGTACTGCTTGACCATCATGTCCTGAACTTCGTCGTCCGTCGTAATCAGGGGGTCCCTCTGGGCATAGCCGTTCGCCGTCTTCACCAGAAGGCCAAGCTCCAGGAGCAACTTGAAGGAATCTTCCACCTGCGCAGGCGAAACGAGGCCGCGCAAGCGCTTAGACACCCAGTTGGGATTCGTGCTGAAATCTTTCAAGGCAACCATTTCCAAAATGACGGAATGGTGCCATTCGCGGAACAGGCGGAATTGCGCCTTGTCCATCTTATGAAGCCTAGAACGCGAGCTCACCTTGAGCAGCTGCGCATAGTAAAGTTTCTTGTCTATATCGGAAGTGGCCTGGTTGAAAAACACCAGGTTCTCGAAATAGGCCGCACGGCGATTTTCGAGGCCAATCCCCCGAATCAACTTGTTTATCGTAACATTCGTTATGTTACGGGAGCCGTCCATGGTCAACTTCAAGTGAGCATGGCTTGAAATTCCTGATTTTTCCGCGAAATACCGAAGACTGAAGGCCTTGGAGGTCTTCTTCTTATATTCGTAATAATCCCGCAGATATACACGATAGTTCGTGTACTGCAAGACGTCGGGTTCCTGTATTTTCTTCTCCTCGATACTCATGTATATAAAGATACTTGTCTACAAGCGGAAATACCATACCAAATGTATAAATTGCGTTTACATGCGTAACCAAGGCAGCACGGCTACAAGCCGCTTTCGGGATCGCGGGCCAACCGAGCAAAGCGCCGATGGTCGACAAAAATCCCGTTTATTCGCTCAAAATCGCGACTTACACCCTCTTCGACAAACCCACACCGACGGGCCAGGGCACAGCTTTTTTCGTTGTTTACAGAGGCAGAAATTTCGAGCCGGTTGAGCCCCAGCGAAAACAGTTCACAGGAAACCAGCCGGAGCGCCTCGGTAGCGAGCCCTCTACCCGTAAAATCCTTGCCCAACCAGTAATTGAGTTCCGCCGAACGGTGGGCCCAGCGGACCCAACCGACAACGATGCACCCGGCGACGGCCAGGCCCGCATCCGTCTTTTCGAATATGCCCCAACAGGCACCGTTCCCCATCTGCGCCTGCATTTCCCAGGACTCGGCTCGCGAAGCGACATCTTCTACAGAGAGGCATTCGCCCGGCCAAGGCAGGAACTGCGAGAGGTGGTCCCGGCTCGCATCGATGACCGCGTATAGCGGAGCGAAATCGCCTTCTTCCAGGGGACGCAGAACGACGCGGTCTCCCGCCAGTTCCCTTACGGGAAGTTCATCAAGGTAGATTTCATCGGACATCATTATTCCCCCGTCGGCGCGTACAATATAAAAAACCCGGTAGCGTACTACCGGGCTTTTCAGTGCGGATGAAAGGACTTGAACCTTCATGCCCTCGCAGGCACTAGAACCTGAATCTAGCGTGTCTACCAGTTCCACCACATCCGCGTGGTGCACCAAATTTTGAAAAAAAAACGCCTTTTGTCAAGGGGTGGAACCATTATTTCTTGACTTGCAAGGCCTCCTTTATCCATTCAAGGCGTCGGCCCCGCCAATAACTCCAGTCGTGTTCTCCTGCCGGGTCATACTTCAAGTCGCAGTCGCCCTGGAGCGTCTTGCAAAACGAGTCAATCCACGGAACGGTCACCTCGGACGGATACAGCCGGTCCGACCCGCCCTGCAAGAACCTCCAGCGGCCCTCCTTGAATTTCTTCACTTGGGCGACCGAGCGGGCATCCCCCAAAAGGCTCCCGTTCGAACTCATCAACAGGCGGTCCTTGACGCTGTGCGACCCGGCCTGCGAATAGACAAACACGCCGATAGCTCCATCCGAAATCCCGACGAGGGACACGCTTTTCACCGGAGACTTCCTTATAGCCGCCACGGAATCGAGCGCACGATCCACAACAGCCACCATGGGCGCCGTGGCCCAGTGATTTTCGCGACAAGCGGAAGCGCTCACCACGATAGCCGAGGGGTACAGTTTGGAAAGGTCGTCACCCGCGACAAGGCCCTTCTCGCAATTCCCGCTAGTCATCCCGCCATGGAACCAGACAAAGACTGGCGCATCGGCAGAGGACTTCGGCCACCAGACGCCGACTGCGCTTTTAACACCGGAAACATTTATCGACAGGGTATCTTTCGCGCCCCACGCCCAAGAACAAATGCAGGCGACCAAAAGGACGGAGCGACAAACCCGAAAAAGGGAATTACCCATCACCCCCTCACCGAACTTTCTTCGACGGCCCGTTGCAGACGTTTGTAACGGCGGCGAGCCTTAAACCCAAGAATAATGAAGAACAAGAAGAAGCAAAGGAACACGCACTCCACGGCCAAGTAAATCATGGCCCACTGGAACTGGTACTCCATCAACGTGTCCCACTCCAGAGCCCCGTTCGACGTCGCCATCGAGCTCACGACGAAGCGGTTTTCCCCGACACGGGCGGCAGACACCTCCAGCGAGATATCCCCAGCATTGCGGGCCCCGAACTGGAACCATTCGGACATCTCTTCCAGGATTTCCTTGGAGGCATAGAGGGTGAACGTCGCATCGTTGTCCCCGTTGAGGCGGAACAAGGTTTTGTCGAGCAGCGGGATGTCGCTGTTGCCGAAAATGCTCGGGATAGCGGCGTAACTCACCTTGCCATAAAAAAGATACTCGTCACTCAGAAAGCCCCGGAGAACCGGTTGCAAATAGAAAAACAACCAGGAGCCCAATACGGCGAAAAGGAACGCGAAATTGAAATATGCGGAATGGCGGGTTCTGAAAATAGATAGCATATCGTCTACTGCTTAGCGCGGAAAATGAAGAAAAACGTTGTCAAAAGAAGCACAATGGAAAGGAAGTAAAACACCATGGGGATTCTCGACTTGAAAGAAATCTCGTCCAAGTTCTCCATCTGGAAAAATTGGACCAGTTCCTCGCTGCAAGCCATAGTCACATCGCTGTTCAGGCGGTTCCACGCCACCGATAGATCGGCATTGGAAGCGAGCAGGCCGTCCAAGCCCTTGGCCAAGTTTTCAGGCAAATCCATCTGGAGCGGGCGCGACACGTTCATCCCGGCAGATGCAGAATCCAACAGGGCGTATAGAGCAAAAAGCGTACTCGAAGGGAGGCCATCCGTCTGGGCAATCAGAGAATCGCGAGACAGGAACCATGCGTTGCGATTGATAAAATACCAGGCGATGCCGGACATTTTCCTCGAGACTTCGCGTTCGAAGCGGCTGACCGAAGATGCCGGAGGAGCCTTTATCTTTATGTCCTTCAGGCCGTCCATGTCGTGAGAGAAGGTGGAAGCAATCTCCCTCAGCACCATGATCTGGGACTGGACCGCCGCAGAGTCCGTCATGCGGCCCATGCGCACGCGCTCCATCGAGCGCATCAGTCGGGTTTCGAGCAGCTGGTATTCCGAAATATTCTTGATATACTTGCTATAGAGGACAATTTCCGGTTTCTGCGACACGTAGAACAGCGCCGTCAGTCCAAGCGTCAAAACGAGGATGAGCCACACCCACGGAGCTTGCAACCTCGACTTCAGCGTCTCGGCAACCGTTTTTTTCTTCAAGTCTTCCACAACTAGAAATTACCTTTTTTCTACTTTACCGAATATGGATGCCATCAAAACAATCGCCTTTTTTAGCATTATTTCGTTCCTTTGCGGATGTACCGTGGAAAGGGCCGAAGAAAAAGTGCTAGACTACCACGTGAACGACATCAAGAAAACCTCCGTCTGGGTCTATCCGGACGGCGAGATTCTCAAGCAGGTCGAATGGTACACGAACGGCATCAAGAAGCTGGAAATCCCGTTCAAGGACAATGTCCCGCACGGCAAGTTCAAGCAGTGGAGCGACCTCGGCGACCTCATTGGCACCGGCTACTATAAAAAAGGGAAAAAGGACGGCGACTGGACATCCTTCTTTTTTGACAAGAAGGTCCAAGCCGAAAGGCATTACGAAGACGACCACCCCGTAGGCGACTGGGAAGGCTGGCACTACAACAGGAACAAGGCCTTCGAGGAACATTACAGCAAGCAAGGGGACTCCATAGACGTCTGGAAAAAATGGTACCCCAACGGTGTTCTCGCCGAAGAAAATTCTTGCCACCCGGGAAGCCCTTCCGGGCACGTCACCTACTACTCCTCCGACAGCATCCGCTCCAGCGAATACGACTGCGCCTACGGCAAGCACCACGGGAAATCGCGGGAATACTACCCGAGCGGAAAACTCATGATTGAGGGAAATTACGACCAAGGAATCCAAGAAGGAACATGGACCCTGTTCCGGGCCGACGGAACCATCCAGAAGCAGGAACGCTGGAAGGGCGGCAAGCGAGATTCCCTTTGGCGCTGGCTCAACAAGGACGGCAGCATCCTACAAGAAAGTTTGTTTGAAAACGGGACCGGAACGTCTTACGGCACGTGCCACCGGGGCGACGGGGAATTCGTCTGTGCGGAATCCACCTTTGTCGCAGGTGAACTTTCCGGCAAAGTCTGGTACATGAAGCGCGACAAGCGCCTGCGCTACGAAGAAATCTGGCTCGAGGGAGTCATCCAGGAATCCCGCATATTCTACCCCGACAGCGTAGGCGGAGGCCTTGCGAGCGAAGGGTTCTGGAAAGACGGCAAGCGCGAAGGGGTATGGCGCAACTGGTATACGAACGGAGTCCTGATGGACAGCCTTACATACGTGAACGGGGAACGCGTGGGCGAGCAGTTCAGCTACGACAGCACCGGGCACATGTACATGCACAGGACCGAAGCAGGCAAGAACCGGCCGGTGATTATGCACAGATTGTGGGATGAGTAGGGGGAATAGACGAGAGGACGCCGCTACGCGGCTACAGACGAGAGACGAGAGATATAGTAGGAAGTAGGAAGTAGGAAGTAGGAAGTAGACAGTAGGAAGTGGTTAGTAAACAGTGGTTGGTGGTTAGGGAAAATAGGTTCGAGAAGCGAACATTAGTGAGAATTATTCTATGAGGCGCAAGGATAGATAAGTTTTAGGCGACGAGAATATTGCGAAGATTATTCACCGAGAAAGCGAAGTAATTCCTGTTTTGATAAATTAAATTTGAAAAAAAATTCCCTTGGGAAATATTTGGAGAACATATGAAAAAGATTCTTATCGCATTTTGTATGACCTTGTTCCTTGCCGCGTGTGGCGGCGATTCTTCGTCGACCGGTGCGAATGGCAGTGAAACGCAGAAGGAAATGTCGTCTTCAAGCAGCGAAGAGCGTAACAACAACGCAATTTCAAGTAGTAGCCGGAAAAATTCTTCTTCGTCTGCAAAGCAATCGCCCGAGGAACTTCTCGGCCCCTGGAACAACCCCGTTGTGTCTAGCAGCAGTGTTGAGGAGTCCTCCTGCGAGGGGTGCATTGATTGGAGTATTCCTAAAGAAGCTTATTTGAATCCAGAAATAGAATACGATTCCATAACAGACGAACGAGATGGAAAAGTCTACAAGACAGTAAAAATTGGCGAACAGGTCTGGATGGCTGAAAATCTCAACTATTCCGACAGTGTCAAAACTCCGAGTCTTCTAGGTAAAAGCTGGTGCAATGGCAATGACCCGAAAAAATGTGAAGTTGCGGGGCGCCTCTATACCTGGGCTGCAGCGATTGATTCCGTCACGTTGTCCGCAGAAGGCTTGGATTGCGGATTGCACAAGGTTTGCGAACTTCCCGAAAAAGTTCAGGGAATTTGTCCGCAGGGGTGGCGCTTGCCTTCGTTGGAAGATTGGCTCGCTATGCTTTCTGAAATTGGAGGGGACTCTTATGCTGGAACGTGTCTTAAGTCTCAACTGTGGGATGGCGATGAAGTGAATCCTAATTTTGATCGCTTTGGTTTTTCTGCTATACCTGCAGGGGCGTTCCACAAAACGAGAATGTTTGGCGATACAGAGCGAGACAATAGCGGAGAATTTTATGGTCCTGATGAAAGGGTCGCTTTCTTTTGGTTTGCTAGCGAGGAAACCAAGCTTTATGCCTATTTCTTACACATATTTTATAATACGTACACACTCTTTCATTCTGGCGATAAGGATAATGCCTACTCCATTCGCTGCATAAAGGATTATTGATAAGCTGGTTATTGTCATTGCGAGGCGCTTAGCGGCGAAGCAATCTCTAATAAAATATTTAGTTGATGGAACGATATGTATGCGACGCAAAGATAGAGAAGTTTTGGGCGATGAAAATATCGCGAAGATTATCAAACAGTGTACGACTTGCCATGTTGCGATGATGGACAATGCCGACACGGGCATGCCCTACGTGATTCCGCTGTCGTTCGGGTATAGCCTAAATGGAGGCGTTCTGGAACTGTACTTCCACTGTGCACGTGTCGGCAAGAAACTCGATTGCATCCGCAAGAATCCGAATGTCGCGTTCAGCATGTGCGTCGAGAAACGCATCGAAATTCACGAAGACAATTATTGCAAGAGCGGACGCTTTTATGCAAGTGTCGTTGGGCAGGGTAAGGCCGAAATCGTTGAGGATAGCGCCAAGAAATGCCGCGGACTCTCGCTCCTGATGGAACGACAGGCCGCAGGCGAACCGCAATCCGCTCATGCTCTGCAACCTTCTGATTCCGCGCATTCCACACAATCCGCCGCATCGCACAAGTTCGAATTCACGCCCGCGCAGGCCGCCGCCGTGACCGTATTCAAGATAACGAGCACGAACTATACCGGGAAAGCGAAGGCTGAATAGTAATTTTTCGCATTTTGTGTATCGCATTTTGCGAAAAACGGCAAATTTCTAAACTTTTACAAGGGGGGAGGGGTAAAAGAAGTTATATTACGAATAAATTTTAAGGAGAATCCTATGAAGCATTTTTCCCTTACCGCCATTTCTTTTGCTCTCTTCCTTGCTGCGTGTGGTGATGATTCATCTTCGGTTTCGGCAGGCAATCCGAATTCTGAAATCGCTTCTTCAAGCAGTATCGTTTCGGACGATAGCAAAGAATCTAGCGATTCAAAATCCAATGACAAGGTCTCCTCTAGCAGTGTAAAGAAAGTAGAATCCAGCAGCAGCGAGAAAAAAACAGATAGCGAAAAATCTTCTTCGAGTGAAAAGTCTAGTGGTGACGAAACAAAGTCGTCTTCTAGCGAAGAAACGACTAGTTCCAGTTCCGAAGCGGAATCAAGTTCTTCTCTGGCAGGTAGCGTGTACGATGCCGATAAAAAGACCCTGACAGACAATCGCGATGGTCAGGTTTACAAGACAACGACTATCGGTGATCAAATTTGGATGGCGGAAAACCTCAATTACGCAGACAGCAGTGAAACGCCGAGTTTGAAGGGGAAAAGCTGGTGCTTTGACAATGATACAGCAAAGTGCACCACCGGTGGGCGTCTTTACACCTGGGCTGCGGCTATCGATTCGGTGAAGCTGGCGTCGGCTGCAGAAAATCCGCTGGACTGTGGTTACGACAAGGCTTGCAGTCTGGAAGGAAAGGTGCAGGGGATTTGCCCCGAGGGTTGGCATTTGCCTGATACGACCGAATGGCACAAGCTCTTCACGGCAGTGGGTGGCCAATCTACGGCAGGGAAAATGCTCAAGTCCGCGACTGGTTGGGAAGAGGGTAATGGCTCGGATGACTATTCCTTCTCTGCACTACCTGTCGGCGAGCGTGATTTTGCCTTGTTCAAAAAAGCGGGTCAAGATGCTGTCTTCTGGAGTGCTACCGAGAAAACCGACGACACATTTCACACATTCAGTTACCTTATGGAATTGAATTATAATAACGAGGGTGCGTACCTAGGTAATGACTCCAAGGATTATGGTTTTTCTGTCCGTTGCGTAAAAGACACTGATTAAGCCGGGGCGTTACGGGCGCGGCGCCTGAGCGCCCGTAGAGGGGGTAGCGGCAGACACGGCGGAGCCGTGGCTAAAGCGAGGGGGAAACTTCCCCCTTTCAACAACAAACACTGTTTACTAACCACTAATTACTGTCTACTTCCTACTTCCTACTTTTTCTATCTTGGCGCTCCTTTGGAGCGCATTTTGCTCGGCTCGGCCATGCCAAAGCGAAAAATCGCTTTGTCGCGGCGCTCGCCTTTTGCTAAATTTGTGGCCACTATGAGTGAAGCTATTAACAATGTGAAGCAGGCGTTTGACGCAGAACTTGCGCAAACCGACCTTACGAACCAAGAAGCCGTTAACAACCTCCGCGTGAAGTACCTGGGCAAGAAGGGTGCCGTGACCGACCTCATGAAGCAGATGGGCACGCTCAGCGCCGAGGAACGTCCGGCTTACGGCAAACTCGTGAACGAACTTAAGGTCGCCGTCTCCGAGGCCATCGACAAGGCTATCGAGACCGCGAACCAGGCTGCCCTCCAGAAGAAGCTGGAAAGCGGCTTTGTAGATACGACGCTCCCGGGCGCAGGCATCCCGGCGGGCAGCACGCATCCGCTTTACGACGTGCGCGAAGAGATTATCGACTTCTTCAGCCAGATGGGTTTCGAAGTGGACTTCGGTCGCGACATCGAGACGGACTGGTACAACTTCGAAGCCTTGAATACGCCGCCTGACCACCCGAGCCGCGACATGCAGGACACGTTCTACGTGGACGACAAGGTGATGTTGCGTACGCACACCTCCGGCACGCAGATCCACTACATGGAAACGCACAAGCCGCCGTTCCGCATGATTGCTCCGGGCCACGTGTTCCGCGTCGATAACGATGCGACCCACGCCCCGATGTTCCAGCAGTGCGAAGGCCTGGTGGTCGACGAGAACATCAGCTTTGCAGACCTCAAGGGCGTGCTCCAGGTGTTCATGAACAAGCTGTTCGGCGAAGGCGTCAAGACGCGTTTCCGCCCGAGCTTCTTCCCGTTCACGGAGCCGTCTGCCGAAATGGACGTGAGCTGCGTGTTCTGCGGTGGCAAGGGTTGCCGTCGCTGCAAGGGAACCGGCTGGATGGAAATCGGCGGTTGCGGTTCTGTGGACCCGAACGTGTTCAAGAACTGCGGCATCGATTCCGAGAAGTACACGGGCTTTGCCTTCGGCTTCGGTCTCGACCGTATCGCCATGCTGCGCCATGCTATCCCGGAAATCGGTTTGCTGACGAGCAACGACCAGAGATTCCTCTCCCAGTTCTAAGAGACTAGAGGCTAGGATCTAGGGGCTAGAGTAAATAATGGCGCCGACGGCGCAAAAGAAAACGGACCTTGCGGTCCGTTTTTCTCAAAAATGTGCGGGGTTATTCCCTAACCACTGCTTACTACTTTACTTGCAACGGTGGTAATCGTCTTCGACGCGGATGATGTCGTCTTCGCCGGTGTACTCGCCCACCTGGACTTCAACGATGACTAGCGGGAGACGGCCCTCGTTCTGCAAGCGGTGAACCTCGCCCACCGGAATGTACGTCGATTCGTTCGGGCGCACGTAGAACACCTTGTCGCCGACGGTACACGTGGCGGTGCCGCTCACAACGACCCAGTGTTCGGAACGGTGCAGGTGCTTTTGCAGGCTGAGGCGTTCGCCCGGCTTCACCACAATGCGTTTCATCTTGTAGTTGTCCGACGATTCAAGAACGGAGTACGTTCCCCACGGGCGGCTCACGGTCTGCGGGACACGCGGGAGATCCGACCCGCGAAGTTTGAGTTCGTCCACCACGGCCTTCACCTTCTGGCTGCTCGAAAGCGGAGCCACCAACAAAGCATCGGGTGTATCCACAATCAGCATGTGGTCGAGGTCGATGGTCGCAATCTGGCGCTGGTTACCCATGATCAAAGAATTCTTGGTACCAATGCCGAGATGCTTCGCATTCTTGTTGTTGCCATTCTCGTCGTGTTCAAATTCACCGGCGAGGGAATCAAATGCACCGAGGTCGGACCAGCCGATGTCGCTCGGGACAACCTTCACCTTGTCGGACTTTTCCATCACGGCATAGTCGATGGAGTTGGACGGGATGGCCAGCATGTCGTCCATGTCCACACGAATCAGCGAATCGCGGTTTTCCTTCTTGGCAGAAGCGAAAGCGCGCTTTGCCGCAGTATAAATTTCGGGAGAGTAACGGTTGAGTTCGTTGAGGAACACCGACGCCTTGAAACAGAAAATACCGCTGTTCCAGAAGAAACGTCCGGATTCCACATACTTCTTCGCCGTTTCCAAATCGGGCTTTTCGACAAAGCGCTTCACATCTTCGCCATCGGCTTCGATATAACCGTAACCGGTTTCCGGGCCGGTCGGCGTGATGCCAAAAGTCACCAAGAAGCCCTTCTTGGCAAGCGCTTCCGCCTTGTGGAGGCATTCTTCGTAGGCATCAGTCTTGCGAATCACGTGGTCCGAAGGAGACACAAGCACAATGGTATCCGGCTGGAGGCTGAGGCAGGCAAGCGCAATCGCAGGTGCTGTATTACGACCCACCGGTTCAAGCATAAAGCGGGATTTCTTGGAGCGGACTTCTTCTAGCTGGTCTTTGGCCAGGAAGTACTGTTCCGCATTGCTGATAACGTACTGTTCATCGCAAACGCGGGCATTCGTCGTCACCGTGCGCTGGAACAAGGACGTTCCATCAAACAAGCGGGCAAACTGCTTGGGCATAAGCGAACGGCTTATAGGCCACAAGCGCGTTCCATTACCACCACAAAGAATCAAGTTGATCATAGTTCTTCCCATCTAACCTAATTTATCACTTAGAACGGCCCCATCTGGTCCTAGAGATGTCCTGAATATTCTTCGTCACGTCAACAGACCGGTCAACCAAAAGTGAAGTCGGCAAAATCAGATTGACAATGCGGTTCCATGTAGCAAGGTCAGAAGCGTCGACATAAACAATGTCATGAGCGTTCAAATCAAAACGGTCAGCCATTGCAAGTGCCATTGCATTTTTTGCATCCAGATGGAAAACATCTATGCGTTCCTGGTTCGTATTGCGGATGACATAGACAGACCTAGCCGAAGCATTAATGGCCTCCAAGCCACCAGAAGCGGCCAAGGCATCGATGAGAGACAGCTTGCCATCCAGCATGTTGACGATACCGGATTTATGAACTTCGCCCAACACAAATATGCGATCGTCTTTTTGCGTTTCACTTTTTGACGAAACGTACAATTTGTCATTGGGTTTCAACAGGATTTTGTCCACCGGGAGGTCCGAAGCGAAAATTCCCGTATAGTCCAAGTTATAAACCTTTCCATCACGACGGATCTGAACCAAAGACAAGTCGGCATCATCCGTAAATCCACCCGCCTCGGCCAAGGCGATAGGGAGAGTCATCGGCTTTTCGTCGAACGAGATATAGCCGGGCTTGCGGACTTCTCCAGAAATGAAAATCTTGAGACTGTTGTAGCCGGTAACGCGAACATCCACTTGAGGATCATTCAAAATCTTGTCCGACAGACGCTTCGTGATTTCCGTGCGCAATTCCTGAGCGGTCAATCCCGCAGCCTGAAGTTCCCCAGCATACGGGTAGAACAGCTTTCCTTCGGTCGTCACCTTTTGGCCTGCAGGCTGGTACTGCCCCATGGGAGATGTCAGTTCCGGGTGTTCCCAGACAACAACCTGGACCATATCCAACGGTCCAATACGATATTCAAGATTCGGCATGGAATCGACAACCAAGTCTTTAATATCGCCCAGTTGCACAGAATCGGCAACAACAGGGGCGGCTACCGCTTTTTCACCAAAGTCGCCCGAATTCACATCGTGCAAAAAGACTTTCATCCCGTTATATTCCGCGGAATCCTCCGGGGCTTCCATTCGCATATGGGGTCCCGCAGCACAGCTGCAAAAGAAGACCGCCATAGCACAACCAAGAAGAAGTTTAAGTCTCATAAACATTCCTTGCCGATTTACTCCGGCATTTTTCCTTTTTTGATAAGATCCACCCAGTACGGGGTCAGTTTAGACAAATAGTTCCATGCAAGCACAAACGCACTTTCAGGCCGACGGTAGGGGTCGGGGACATCGACTCGCATAGATTTCCCATAACGGAAGACCTTCCCTTCCAGCCACGGATACCTATGGAGGAGTTCATTTTTCTGCCCAGCTTCCATGACCAGAATCAAGTCCGCCCACTTCAAAATGTCCATGTTGATTTGTCTACCCCGGTGCGCACTCATATCCACACCATGCTCAAGCGCAATTTTCAAGGCAGTTTCATCAGCAGGGTGGTCAACCAATGCACCAAGGCCAGCACTTTTCACTTCAAAATCCGGGCCAAGTTCCTTTTTAAGGAGATACTCACCCGTAGGGCTGCGGCACACGTTCCCAGTACAAACAACGAGTATATTCTTCATACGTCAATAAAATAGAAAAATGGTCAGGGGCCAGGGTTCAGGATCTAGAATCTAGTGTTAAAATTGTAGCAAAGTTGCTTGGGAATCTAGGGGCTAGAGACTAGAGGCTAGAGACTAGGGAGAAGAATCATGCGCGAAGCGCATCTTTGAGGGCGGCTTTGCCGCGATTATTTACTCTATAGCCCCTAGCCTCTAGATCCTAATCCCTACAATTCAAATGCAAAGCCGAGATCCTTGAGTAGCGGATTTTTCGTGTCTTTTTCGGAAAGGAGCGGTTCAAAGCCGTTTCCGATAGGCCACTCGATACCGATGGCGGGATCGTTCCACATAAGTCCCCCCTCGTCCTTCGGATCATAGAGGCGTGTACACTTGTAAACAAAAGAGGCCATTTCACTGAGCACCACGAATCCGTGAGCAAACCCCTCGGGAATGTAAAGCTGTTTTTTATTTTCGGCAGAAAGCGTCACCCCTTCCCACTTGCCGAACGTCGGGCTACCCTTGCGCAGGTCCACCGCCACATCGAAAACTTCACCTTCAATTACACGCACGAGCTTGCCCTGCGGATTTTTCTTCTGGAAGTGAAGTCCGCGGAGTACGCCCTTCTTGCTGCGAGATTCATTATCTTGCACGAAGGTCACGTCAAGGCCGGCAGCATCAAATTCCGCCTTGTTGTAAGTTTCCATGAAGTAGCCGCGAGCATCGCCAAAGACTGTTGGCTCAACTACGACAACGCCGTCTATAGAAGTCTTGATGAAGTTGAATTTAGACATAGTAGTTTAGGGATTAGGATCTAGGGATTAGGATCTAGGGTTTATTATGATGCGCTACGCGCATGACTCTTCTCCCTAGCCTCTAGCCCCTAGCCTCTAGCCTCTCCTTATACATTTTTTCGTAATACTTCTCGTAGTCGCCGCTCGTGATGTTGTCCAGCCATTCCTGGTTGTCGAGGTACCAGCGCACCGTCTTTTCAATGCCTTCTTCAAATTGAAGCGAAGGTTCCCAACCGAGTTCCTTTTGGAGTTTGGTGGAATCGATAGCGTAGCGGGCGTCGTGGCCCAGGCGGTCTGTGACGTAGGTAATGAGGTTCATGTCCTCGCCTTCGGCACGGCCGAGCAGTTTATCTACAGTCTTGATGACAACCTTGATGATATCAATGTTCTTCCATTCGTTGAAACCGCCGATGTTGTACGTCTCGGCAATTTTGCCGTTATGGAAAATCACGTCGATGGCACGCGCATGGTCTTCTACAAAGAGCCAATCGCGAACGTTCTCGCCCTTGCCGTAAACCGGGAGCGGTTTCTTGTGGCGGATATTGTTGATGAAGAGCGGAATCAATTTTTCGGGGAACTGGTACGGACCGTAGTTGTTGGAGCAGTTCGTCACAATCGTCGGCATGCCGTAGGTGTCGTGGAATGCACGTACAAAGTGGTCGGAGCCGGCCTTACTAGCGGAATACGGGCTGTGCGGCGTGTACTTGGTCGTCTCATAGAAGAAATCGTCACCGTAAGCCAAATGGTGTTCCGAACTGGACGCCGTAGTCGTGAACGGAGGCGTAATGCCTTCGGGGTGATTCATCGTCAACGCGCCATAGACTTCGTCTGTAGAGATATGGTAGAAACGTTTGCCTTCGTATTTTTCGGGGAGGCTTTCCCAATAGAGTTTCGCAGCCTGGAGCAGAGAGAGCGTCCCCATCACGTTCGTCTTCGCGAAGGTGAACGGGTCCTTGATGGAGCGGTCCACGTGGCTTTCGGCAGCGAGGTGGATGATGCCGTCAATCTGTTCGTCCTGCATGAGCTTGTAGAACGCATCGAAGTCACAGATGTCCATCTTCACGAACTTGTAGTTCGGCTTGCCTTCGATGTCCTTGAGGTTCGCAAGGTTGCCCGCGTAGGTCAGTTTGTCAAGGTTGATAATCTTGTATTCCGGGTACTTGTTCACGAAAAGGCGCACAACGTGGCTTCCGATAAACCCTGCACCGCCGGTGATAACAATGGAACGCTTCATAATAAAAAGTGGTTAGTGGTTAGTGATTAGTGGTTAGGTTTAAATAATCGCGGCTACGCCGGCAAACTATTCCTGTTTACTAACCACTGTTTACTGCTTACTAATATTTAATCTTTCCTTCTGCAACTTTCCTCAAATGCTGGCCATACGGAGACTTGCCATACTTGGCGGCAGACTCAAGCAGTTTTTCCTTGCTGATCCAACCGTTCCTGTAGGCGATTTCTTCTACGGCGCTAATCTGGATTCCCTGGCGGCATTCCACCATTTTCACGAACTCGCCCGCTTCAATGAGGCTATCCATCGTACCGGTATCGAGCCATGCGAATCCACGACCGAGCAGTTTTACGTCGAGTTCGCCCATATCGAGATACGTCTTGTTGAGGTCGGTAATTTCGAGTTCACCACGAGCGCTGGGTTTCTGCGCCTTCGCAAATTTTGCAACGCGGTTGTCATAGAAATAAAGACCAGTGATGGCGTAATTGCTCTTGGGTTCCTTCGGTTTTTCTTCCACCGAGATGACCTTGCCTGCATCGTTGAATTCCACCACGCCGAAACGTTCCGGATCTTCCACGTAGTAACCGAACACGCTTGCTCGGCCTTTTTCTTCGGCATTCTTCACCGCCGCCTTGAGGAGCGGGCTAAACCCATTGCCATAAAAGATATTGTCGCCCAAGACCATCGCGCAACAATCGTTGCCGATGAATTCTTCGCCCAGGATAAACGCTTGGGCCAGACCATCGGGGCTGGGCTGCACCTTGTAGCTCAAATTGAGCCCCATCGCGGAACCGTCACCAAGCAGGCGTTCGAAATTCGGCAAGTCCGTCGGTGTCGAGATAATGAGGATATCACGGATGCCCGCCAGCATGAGCGTCGAAAGCGGATAATAAATCATCGGCTTGTCGTAAACAGGCAGCAGTTGCTTACTCGTGACCATCGTCAGCGGGTACAGGCGTGTGCCGGATCCACCGGCAAGTACAATTCCTTTCATAAAAATAAAAATAATTATCTTTACGCCCTATGGCAGAGCAAAACAGGCTCATTCTCAAGGATTTTATCACCAATCTCGCCGGGAAAACTGGCGGCGACGTTTCTAGAATCAACTCCGAAGACATTTTGGAAGCATTCATGGAGTGGGCGGAGTCACGCGGAACAACGCTCTATCCCGCACAAGAAGAAGCCATTCTCGAACTTTTGGACGGTAAAAACGTTATACTGAATACGCCCACAGGGAGTGGGAAATCCATGGTGGCGCTGGCGCTCCACTTCGACAGCATCGTGCATGGGCGCAAGAGTGTGTACACCTGCCCCATCAAGGCCCTGGTGAACGAGAAGTGGATGGCGCTCTGCAAGGAATTTGGTGCCGAGAATGTGGGCCTTTCGACCGGCGATGCGACCGTGAACCACGACGCTCCCATTCTCTGCTGCACAGCGGAAATTCTTGCCAACATGGCGCTCAACGAAGGCGAAAAACTCGACATCATGGACGTGGTGATGGACGAGTTCCATTACTACTCCGACCGTGAACGCGGTGTCGCCTGGCAGGTGCCGCTCCTGACGCTCCCGCAATCGAGATTCCTGTTGATGAGCGCAACCGTCGGTGCGACCGAATTTTTTGAACGTGACCTCACGAAGCATACCGGGCGCGAGACCGTGACCGTGCGTTCCACGCAGAGACCCGTGCCGCTCGACTTCAGCTACAGCACCTCCGAAATTTCGACCGAAGTACAGAAACTGGTGACCGAAGGCAAGGCGCCCGTCTATGTGGTCCACTTTACGCAGGCCGCCGCCGCAAGCAACGCGCAGAACTTCATGAGCCTGGACCTCTGCACCAAAGAGGAAAAAGTCAAGATAAACGAGGCCATCAAGGAAGTACGATTCTCCAGCCCTTATGGCCCCGATGTCAAGCGCTGGCTCAAACAGGGAATCGGCCTGCACCATGCAGGGCTCTTGCCCAAGTACCGCATCCTCTGCGAAAAGCTCGCCCAGAAAGGCTTGCTGAAAGTTATCTGCGGCACCGACACGCTCGGTGTGGGCGTGAATGTCCCTATCCGTACGGTGCTCTTTACGCAGCTCTGCAAGTACAGCGGCGACAAGACAGCGATTTTAACCGCACGAGACTTCCACCAGATTGCAGGCCGTGCCGGCCGCAAGGGCTTTGACGACGTAGGCTACGTGGTGGCACAGGCTCCCGAACATGTCATTGAGAACTTGAAACTCGAGGCGAAAAGCCGCCAGACCGGCAAGAAGTTCCAAAAGCGCAAGCCGCCCGAACACGGCTACGTCCCCTTCGACGAGAGCACATTCAAGCGCCTAATTGATGCCCAGCCCGAACCGCTCACTTCGAGTTTCCACGTGGACCATGGGATGCTCCTGAATATATTGAGCCGCGAGACCGACGGCTGCCGCGCCATGCGAAACCTTTTGAAAGACTGCCACGAAAGCGCCGCCAGCAAGAAGCAGTTGCAGCACCGCGCCTTCATGTTGTTCCGCAGCCTCGTGGAAAAGAAGATTATCGAATTCGTGAAGCCCGTTGCCCCCGGATACAGCCACCTGCGCGTGAACATGGATTTGCAGGACGACTTCGCGATGAACCAGCCGCTTTCGCTGTACCTGCTCGACACGCTCCCGAAACTAGACAAGGATTCGCCGGAATATGCGCTCGACGTGATTACCTTGTGCGAAAGCATCGTCGAGAATCCCGACGCCATTTTGCGTATCCAGCAGAACAAGGCCCGCGATGCCCGCCTGAACGAACTCAAGGCGCAGGGCATGGAATACAACCAGCGCATGGAAGAACTCGAGAAGGTCGAGTACCCCAAGCCGCTGCGAGACTTCATTTACGACACGTACAACGCCTTTGCCGAAGTCCACCCGTGGGTCGATGTGAACGTGGAACCCAAGAGCATCGTGCGCGAGATGTTCGAAAACTTCAGCACCTTCAGCGGTTACGTGAAGCAGTACAACCTGCAACGCATGGAAGCGATTCTGCTGCGCCATCTGAACTACGTGTATAAAGTTTTGAGCCAGACAGTGCCCGACGGCTACAAGAACGAGGAACTCCTCGAGATGCAGGACTACTTGGGCGACATGATCCGCCGCGTCGACTCGAGCCTGCTCGAGGAATGGGAAAAGATGGCCCACCCCGAAGACTACCAGAAACGCCTGGAAGCAGGTACCGCCGAAGACGAAGCGGAAAAGGCGTTCGGTGCCGACAAGGCCGCCGCCGACATTACCTACGACAAGAAGCGCTTCCTCAACATGGTCCGCCAGCGCATTTTCCAGATTATGGGAAGCCTCGCCAAGCAAGATTTTGCGGACGTACTCGACAGCCTCGCCGAAGATTTGGCCGAAGGCGAAATGCTCGCCGACGAAAATGGTACGCCGTGGACCGAAAAGCGCCTACTCGAAATCATGGCCGCCTACACCGCCGAACACCACAAGTTCCGCATGGACGTGGAAGGCCGCGCCCTCGCCCACACTATCGTTACCTACGATGGCAACACGATGCACGTACAGCAAATGCTCCAAGACGAAGAAGATTTCAACGACTGGAGCATTGATTTCGAATTGAACCTGGACGAATGCCGCGAAGCAGGAGTCCCGCTGTTGAAGCTACAGCGCATTGGCGAAGTGTAGAGGCCTGAGGCGCGAGGAGCGAAGCCCATCACTTGGTACACCGCCGTCTTCCCCACTTTCGTTGTCACCCCCGCGTAGGCGGGGGTCTCCTTTTTATATCTTTACCACCATGCAGAACTTGAAAGGCAGATTCGCGGCTGTGCTCCCCGCCGGGGGACTCGGCAAACGCATGGGCGGAAACATTCCCAAGCAATTGATGCTCCTAGGCGGCAAGCCCGTGTACCGCTACAGCCTTGAGACATTCCTCGAGATGGAAGAAATCGCCGAAGTCGTGATGGCCGTGCCCGCCGACTGGAAGCATTTCTTCGAAAATGAAATTTTCGGCGATTCGGCAAACCAGCTCAGCGACATTGTTAAAGACAAGCTCAAAATCGTCGTGGGTGGCGAAGAACGTTGGCAATCCGTAGAGAACGGCGTGAACGCGCTTACGAGCGATGCCGAATACGTGCTGGTCCACGATGTGGCACGCCCGTTCGTGAGCAAGGAAATCATCCTAGACGTCTGTGAAACGCTCATCAACAAGGGCAGTTGCCTCGTGGCAAAACCTGCCGTCGATACAATCAAGATTGCAAAAGATGGCCGCGTCGAAACAACCATCGACCGCAACACCGTCTGGATGGCGCAAACACCGCAAGCAGCCTCCATCGCGTTACTAAAAAAGCTCTACGGGCGCATTGCCGCAGAGCCTCTGAACTTTACGCCCACCGACGAGGCGAGCATTCTGGAATACTTCGGCGAGAGCGTCTATATCGTGAAGGGCAATACCGCAAACGACAAGCTCACGACTCCCGAAGACTTCGAGGTTTTCGCGAACAGGGCAAAATAGCAACAACTATTGCAGAAGATTGCCGCGGCCCTTACAGGGCCTCGCAATGACAATCCCTATTAAGCTCGATTAAATTTTTCCGCAGAACTCGAAGCCGGCTTCATCCACAGCCGTCTTGAGCGCATCTTCATTTACATCGTCTTCGTCGTGCCATTGCACGCGCAATTCCTTGCTCGCGACATCGGCTTCGGCAAACACCACCCCGTCTAACATACGGACAGCCTTTTCCACGCAGGCTTTGCAGTGGCTACAGTTCATGCCGTTCACGCGGTAAGTCACCGACACAGGCTCGTCATGGACACAATGCCCGTGTTCATGCTCATGGCAATGGCAAGATTCGCCGTGTTCATGCTCATGGCAACCGCATTCATCGTCGTCATGGTCTTCGCAACAACAGCAACCATGTTCACCGCAACCGCAGTGACCGCCGCAACCCTTATGCGCAAACTTCGCATAAATCATCAAGGCGGCCAGCAGCACAGCGCAGGCGTAATCGAATATGCCCAGCGCCCCGTGCCCATGGCATTCATCCGAAACATGCGGGAGCATCGACGCGAGGAACGTATCCATCAGGAACGTATCGACGACAAAGCCGAAAGCCATCGCCCCAAGCGCAATCGACACCAGATACGCCACGAGCGTCCGCTTGCCAAATGCCTTGCCCACCACGAGCATGCTAGCAATACTTGTCGCGGGGCCCGCCATCAACAGCACTAGCGCAGCCCCCGGCGTAATACCCTTTTCCACAAGCGCAAGCGCCAGCGGGATGGAGCCAGTCGCACAGGTGTACATCGGCATGGCAAGCAGCAACACCACCAGCATGCACAGCAGCGAGTATTCGTGCAGGAACAAGAAGAAATCGTCCGGCACGAAGGCTGCAATCAACGCACCGAGCAAAAGCCCGATAGTGAGCCACTTGCTCACGTCACCCACCATATTGACAAGCCCGTAACGGAAAGTCTCGCCAATCTTCTGGGCAAACGAACGTTTCCCATGATCATCTTCTCCCTCACAGCCGCAGCATTCGCAATGTTCGTCGGAACAACCGCAGTGGTCATCGTCGCAATGTTCGTGTTCGTGATGATGTTCATGGTGATGCTCATGATGATGTTCGTGCGTCCCGGCAGCCTCAGCGACCGAACCGTCTTTTTCGTTGCGGGTTGCGAAATTCGTAAACACACCGCCAAGCATCGCCGTCACGAACGCGGCCACCGGCCTTAGAATCGCAAAGGGCCCGCCCAACAATGAATACGTCGCAAGAATCGAGTCCACGCCCGTCGCGGGTGTAGAGATGAGGAAGCTTACGCTCGCGCCCTTGCTCGCCCCTTCCCTACGTAGCGCAATGGAGGTCGGGATTACTCCACAACTGCAAATCGGGAGTGGCACGCCGAACAGCGCCGCCCACAGCACTGACTTGAAGTTCGGCTTCGCGATCTTCGGGACATACAGGTGGTTTGGCACCCACACATGCAAAATGCCCGCCAGCAAAAAGCCGAGCAGCAAAAACGGAGCCATTTCGGAAAACAGAGTAACAAACTGCAAGATAAATTTTTCAAGGATGTCGACAACAGCGGACATATTATTTACCCTTCTTGTGCAAAATATGCGTGAGGCCCGTATTGAAGATAAGGCCGATGTGCTCATCATCGAGCGAATAGAAAATCTTGCGTCCGTCGCGACGCGGCTTCACAAGGTTCGCCGTTCTGAGGATTCGGAGCTGATGGCTCACCACCGACTGTTCCAAATTCAGCTTCTCGGCAATCTCGTTCACCGAAATTTCGCCCGAAAGCATGAGGTGGATGATGCGGATGCGCGTCGTATCGCCGAAGAACTTGAAGAACTCCGACAGTTCGAACAGGACATCCATCGAAATATCGCCATTTTTATTTTTAATACATGAACAACTATTCATGTATTCATATATAAAAACTTCAAGCCAATTTGTCAATAGATTCTATCAAAAAAAGTATTTTTTTTAGAAAACGAGCCTTTTTCACCATTTTTGATAAAGCCCTCAGGCAAAAACATGCTATCTTTAAATAAGTATTATAACCATACGTGTTTCTAGTTTTTATGGAGAAACTATGAAAAAAGCCACTATAGCCGCATCTGCAATCCTCTTTGCGGCAACATGCGTTTTTGCCCAGCAAGAGAACACCCCTGTTCAGCAGACAACGATCCAGCAGACTACTGTTCAACAAACGACCGTTCAACAAACAACAGTCCAACAGACCACGGTCCAGCAAACAACCGTCCAGCAAACGACAGCCAAACAGACTGCCGCCACCCCGCAGGATACGGTTTCTGAAATTGACAAGACCACAGCCGAACAACCGGCAAGAAAAGTCCGCAACGCCACCGCTGGCCTTGGCATCCGTGGCGACTATAACTTTGCAGACTATTGGGGAACCGACAACTTGAACGGAGCCGACGGAGAAGCGAGCGGCTGGGGCTTCAATGTGGGCGTCATCGCACGATTCGAAATCATTGACGTACTCTGGTTCACTCCGGAACTGCACTTTGAATATTTCAAATTATCTCAGGATTACGACGAAATCAACATTCAATTGAAGCAGAGCAACCTAGTCCTTCCGTTATTGTTCAGAGCCGTTCTGCACCCGCGCGCCTACTTTGAAGTCGGCCCTCAGTTAAGCCTCAACCTTAGCTACGACGTAAAATACGATGCGGATAAAGCCGACCTCCATATTCCAGGTACCGACATTGTCGTGAATCGCCCCACAGACTTTGACGACAATATCGAACAGTCAACTTTCGCATTCGGTGTCGCCATGGGTTTGGGTTTCTACATCATCCCCGACCGTTTAAGCATCAACGCCCGCATCTATGTCGGTCTCACGGACCTCTACCCCGATGCAACGAGCGTCATGCTGTATGAAGGCGACATCATGAAACAAAAAGAGGGCGACAAAATCAAAACCGAAGACTGCAAAGTCATGGAAGGCACAAAACTCCGTGCCATCAAGCTCGGCCTGAGTTTGTGGTTCATCTAATCAAGCAACCTCTACAAACAATTCAGATACAAGAAAAGCCGTCGTAAAGACGGTTTTTCTTTTGAACACTTCGTTGCGGCTAGAAGTAGATGAACCCGCCAAATTTGATAAAGACACCCTCACCGTTGAAGATGGCCTTGGTATCGGTGAAGAACGAATCACCGAAAGCAAATTCGCAGGCAACGAGATTATCGTACTGGAACCGTACGCCAATAGACGCATTGACCTTGTCCGAAACGCTCTGCTGAATGGCATAATTTTCACCCATCGAATTCTTACCCCAGATGTAGCGGAGCACATTCCATTCGTAATTCGTTTCCCCAAAGAACATCACATACTTGTTCAAGAGCACCTCGCTCACGATATTCGGTACGAGAGTCATCCCCAGATTGTACTCCGACGTTTGCACAACCCTACCCTGATATTCGATTTCAATCGCATCATTAACGATTATGGGGAACGAGGTATTCAAACCGAGGTAGAGGTTCGCCCTATCCGAGCGCAAAGCCGGAGTGCCATAGTTGAACACGGGCACAATCGTCGTACGGGAATCGACATCCTCGTTCACAACATGGTCCCCTCTTTCCATTTCGTTTACATGGCGAACGAACGCAACACCCGCAGACCAGAAGTGCTTCCTTGCTACAGGGCCGTCAGACACAATAAGAGAGCCCGTCAAATCGCGATAGCGCTGTTCTTGTTTCGGGCCCTCTTTTGGATCAAAATCAATTTCATCAGCAAACGTGATCCAGTCAGCCGAAGCCGTCACCACATATCCGCCAAGAACCTTGGACAATGTAAGGCCCCAGTCGTCTCCCGCAGAGGTCCCTCTCTTTTTCCCATCTCCATCGTCAATGTTGAGCTGGCCTAGGCTCAAGCGCAAATCAGCCGCAAAGCCATAATTTGCATAACCAATAGTTGCGCGTCCAAGGTTCGCAGACAAGTCCATTGCGCCAAAGAAATTACCTAACGAAACCACGCCTTTTTTCCCGGCAGGTTCCACATAAACAAATTTTTGTCCGGCAAATTTGACAAGCCGATTTTTCAGCAAGAGGTCGACATTATCCGCCGCCGCCTCGTTTTCAACAATGTTGTACGAATTTCCATGTATAACTGTAAACGGAGTTTTAGGAGGCATACCCATATTGGCCGATTTAGCCGCAGGTTTTTCAGCAGGTTTTTCAGCAGGTTTAGCAGGTTCCGCTTTTGGCGGTTCAGAAACATTCACGGCCACCTGCTTTGCAGAATCGGCCACAACAGGTTTTGCAGAATCAATCACGACAGGTTCGGGGGCCGGGACAACAGCGGCAACAGAGTCCTGCGCAGGGGGCTGTACCGCTTCCGGTACCGTTTCCGGTTCTGCAGCAGTGGTGACTTCAGACTGTTCTCCCGATGGCTGTTCAACAACAGGTGCCGTTTCCTCCGGGGTAGACTCTACCGGAGCCGAAACAACAGCAGCTTGGTCTGTTGTCGTCTCTGCCGGCGCTTCAACGGGGGCTTCCTGCTGCGCAAAGGCAAGGGCAGAAGTAATGAATGTCAATGCAACTGCTTTTTTCAAGTTCATATGAGATTCTCCTATCATTTTCTTCTAAAATACATCATTTTGAGAAAATGTGTTGACATAATTTTTTTTGTACACCCTTAACCACTATTTGCTATATTAGATATGATGAAAAAACTCGTTCACGACAAAGAAAAATGCCTCGCTTGTGCAGGTTGTGTCGGGATTTGCCCCAAAATGGCACTCGACATATACGGTTTGGAACTCCAAATCGACCACGATAAATGCGTACGTTGCGGCATCTGCACAAAAGCCTGCCCTGCCGGTGCCCTGAAAATTACGGAGGTGAACGATGCTTGATTCTTGCTACGACGTCGTGGTCATTGGTGCGGGGCCTGCAGGCTCTGTGGCGGCAAGGGACCTCGCCCGCGAAGGCCACAAAGTCCTCCTTCTGGAAAAACGCGAACGCATCGGCTACCCGGTCCGCTGTGGCGAAGCAAGTACCACGCTTGCCGACCTGCAGACTTACGGCCCCATCGACGACAGTTGCATCGAAAGCATTATCAACGGGCTATATATTTATGGCCCAAACGGCGAGAACATCGAAGTCCCGAAACCGGGTACGGGCATCATGCTGAACCGTGAAATTTTTGACCCGTGGCTTGCCAAACTGGCCGAAGACGAAGGCGCACAACTCGTGACGTGTGCACGTGCCACGTTCGTGGGAGATGTCCAAGGCAGCGAACGCATGGTCAGGGTCGCTCTCGGTAAAGGGAACGGAGACGGAACCGTTACCGAAACGGGAACACAAGAAATTTTTGCAAAGATGGTCATTGCGGCAGACGGCGTGGAAAGCCGCATCGGTCGCATGGTCGGGCTCGACTGCATGCAATACCCAGGCAAGACATGCACCGGAGTCGACATCCAGGTACAAGGAATTTTGACCAAGCCCGATTATCTCACCTTCTGGCAGGGTCACGACTTCATCAACGACGGCTATATCTGGAGTTTCCCGAAGCAAAAATCCAATGTCACCAACTTCGGCGCGGGATTCCTTGCAAACGGAAAGCACGACGGGACCATTCTTGAAATTACGATGGAATGGCTCGAAAAGCTCTTCCCCGGAGCCAAAATCAATTATACCGTCGGCGGGTTAATCCCCGTCTCGAGCGTACTCAAAGACTATACATTAGATCGGTTCGCCCTGGTGGGCGACGCCGCCCACCACACCAACCCGCTCACGGGTGGTGGCATCGCTGCCGCGATGCGGGCGGGCCGTTTCTGCGCCCAATACGTCAATGACGGACTGGGTCGCGGTGTTCTTTCCAAGGAATTCTTGAAACAGTACGAAAAACGCTGCTATAACCATTTCGGCAAAATGCACGACTTCGAGCTCAAGTTCCGCAGGTTCCTGCTCGCACTGAATCGAGATGACCAGATAGGGCTTTACAAGGTGTTGCAAGGATTCGCCTTGGGCGGATACAAAAAGAGCGCCTTCCTCAAGACGCCCGTACAAAGCGCGAAGTATCTGTATAAGTTCGTGAAGTTTAAGTAGAGCCTAGAGAATAGGGACTAAAGGCTAGTGAAAAGAATCACGCACTTCGCGCGTTAATAACAGACGGCGAAGCCGTGACATTTTTCCCTAGATCCTAGTCTCTAGCCCCTAATCCCTCAAAACAATTCTTCCACTTTCGTTTGCGCGAGCACCCGATTATATATTATCCTTTTCCCTTTCACGCCGTCACTAGCGCATACATGCTCCGTCGGTGGCTTGAGCAGGGAAGCGACCAGATGTGCCGCAACTGTTTCGGCATGCACGGGGCGGAGCCGCTCGGGAATCCATTCAGGGTGCGCTCCGAAAACCTTTTGCAATAGTTCTTCGCCAAAGCGCTTATCTTTATGCTTGCCAAGCAATAGCGACGGACGCACCAAAGTAAGCGCATCAAAGTTCATCATGGTCAAGCCTTCTTCGAGCATTCCCTTGAGACGGTTATAAAAGAATGGTGAATGCGAATTCGCCCCCTGCGCACTCACACACAAAAAATGCGGAACCCCCTGTTTTTTGGCGATGGCGGCCAAAGTAAGGGGCAGGCGCACATCCACTCTTTCTTGAGCGCAGCGGCTTCCCGCCTGTTTCCTTGTCGTTCCTAGGCAACAAAAGGCCGCATCGGCCCCCGGAAAGTTCTCGCGCAGCTTGCGCAATTCGGCATTGTCGGCATCAGGCGATTTACTTATAATCTGTTCAAAATCAACTTCGTCGAAGTCCACCTTTGAAGCGCCTTCCAAGATTCCGAATTCCGAAAGTGCGGGTTCTCTGCGCACGGGGCAGTACACGCGCTCCACTTGGGGCAAACGCACCAACAACTTGAGCACATTTCGGCCCACCAAACCTGTCGAACCGAAAAGAAGAACTTTCATTAAACGGACTCGTCTATTTCGTCCCGGATGACCATCCAACCCACGTCGGCACCACGGACCGGAAGAACCGTCACGGAGCCGGCCTCATCAAGAATCACGGCAATTCCCGACAAGTAGTTCACCCAACGGAACGGTGATTCATAAATTCTCAAATTGATTGTTCTGTTCGAGGCCAAAACGATAAGCGGTTCCACCAACATGTCGTGGCTCACGAGAATGCTCACGCGCTTCCAGGAGGGCATGTTTGCGACAACGACTTCGTTCACAAACTGGTTTCCACGTTCGAAGAAATCATAGAAATAGCTCGGAATGACCGCAGCAACTTCCGCGTTCGTATAAGGAACACCATAAGAGTACTGAGCGATGTATCTTGGATTGCCACCTCTGGAAGATACAAGTGCATCGAGAGTATCGCTCGGCACCGTCAAGAAATAGCCACCGTCAATGCCATCCCACGTCACGACATCCACATCGCCTTCACCACGACCAATCGCAATATTCTTGCAGGTTTCACGAGTGCGAATAAAGTTTGTGGAAGCATAGTAGAAAGACTCTTCACTCACAAGTTTTGTGCCAAGCGTCTGAGCCATCTGGATTCCAATCGGGGTCAACTGGGATTCCGTACCCGTATTTTTCTTTTCGCGTTTGGAATGGCGAATCACGAAAGCAACCTTGCTCGTTTGGGGAAGCGCCTTATAGACATCGCCCATATCGTAAAAACCATCCTCGTCAGGCGCAACCGCGAGTGCGCCGGGAGTCGTCGCAAAAGTAACGGAGCCGCTGGCTGGCTGAGCAATGGAAGAACTCGTCGGAGTCGAGCCACCATCCGGAACGAGCGACCCCGAAGAACTCGTAGGGTCTTGCTGAATGGCAGAACTTTCCGGGACAGAAGAAGAAGTCGGAGCAGAAGTACTGGACGAGTCATCGCCACAACCGACGAAAGTAAGCGCCAAGGCGAGGCCAAAGGCGCAACACGGAGAAAAAACTTTAAGACTTTTTAAGGTACGCATACGAACAATTTAGTTTTTTGCCCCGAAAAACAAGCGTAAAAGTATGTTTAATCACATAAATAGGTGAAACAGGCCAATTTTTTCCCCATTCGTGCGTAAATATTTCTAAACTTGAAGGCGGGATAAACATTTAACCAATAGGTGTATCATGGCCAAAGCGAATAAAGCAAAAGACATTCCGGTTCTCGGTACAGATGCCGACGCATTCCGCCAGGCTTTTACCGACCACATCCACCACACCCTTGCACGCAGCAATTTCACGGTGACCGACCACGAAAAGTTCCTCGCCGTCGCCTACGCTGTACGCGACCGACTCGTCGACCGCTGGATCAAGACGCAGAACACGTACTACGAAAAAGACGTGAAGCGCGTCTACTACCTCTCCCTCGAATTCCTCATCGGCCGTACGCTCGGCAACTCCGTGCTGAACCTTGACGTCGAAAAGGCCGTCGTCGAAGCCCTCGACGAAATCGGCATGACGCTCGAAGAACTCCGCGAACAGGAAGTGGACGCGGGCCTCGGCAACGGCGGCTTGGGCCGCTTGGCCGCCTGCTTCTTGGATTCCATGGCAACGCTCGAGCTCCCGGCCACCGGTATGGGCATCCGCTACGAATACGGCATGTTCAGCCAAAAGATTGTGAACGGGGAACAAGAAGAACAGCCGGATAACTGGCTGCGCCTCCCGAACCCCTGGGAAATCGCCCGCCCGGCAAACGCCATCAAGGTCCCGTTCGGCGGCTACGTGGTCAGCTGGATCGACGACAACGGCAAGCTCCACAACCGCTGGGAAACCAAGGATTTTGTGCTTGCATTGCCCTACGACACCCCGATTCCGGGTTACAAGAACAATACCGTGAACAACCTGCGCCTCTGGAGCGCGAAGTCCACCGACGACTTCGGCCTCAGCTACTTCAACAACGGTGACTACATCGCCGCCGTGCAGGACATGGAACTTTCCGAAACGATTTCGAAGGTGCTGTACCCGAACGATTCCTCCATGAACGGTAAGGAACTGCGCCTCAAACAGCAATACTTCCTGTGCTCCGCTTCGCTGCAGGATATCATCCGCCGCTTCAAGAAGCTGCACAACAACGATTGGAAGGTATTCCCCGAAAAGGTCGCCATCCAGCTCAACGATACGCACCCGGCCATCTCCATCGCCGAAATGATGCGCATCCTCCTCGACATCGAGAACCTGGAATGGGACGAAGCCTGGGAAATCGTGACCAAGACGTTCGCCTACACGAACCACACCTTGATGCCCGAAGCTCTTGAAAAGTGGCCCGTCAGCCTCTTCGAAAAGCTCCTGCCGCGTCACCTGCAGATTATCTATGAAATCAACGCCCGCTTCTTGCGGATGGTCTCCATGAAGTGGCCTGGCGACAACGCCCGCCTCGCCCGCATGAGCCTCATCGAAGAAGGCAACTGCAAGATGATCCGCATGGCCTACCTCTCCATCGTGGGTTCGTTCGCCGTGAACGGCGTGGCAGCCCTCCACTCCGACCTCCTGAAGACGACGCTCTTCAAGGACTTCTACGAGCTGTGGCCCGAAAAGTTCAACAACAAGACGAACGGCGTGACTCCGCGCCGTTGGGTCCGCAAGGCGAACCCCGCCATGTCCGAGCTCATCTCTTCGAAGATTGGCGACAGCTGGGTCAAGGATCTGGACGATCTCAGGAAACTCGAACCGTTCGCAAAGGATGCCGAATTCCAAAAGGCATTCATGGCCGTCAAGAAGCAGAACAAGGAACGCCTCGCCAAGTACCTCAAGGAAACGCAGGGCGTGGAAGTCGACACCAACACGTTCTTCGACGTGCAGGTCAAGCGCATCCACGAATACAAGCGCCAGCTCTTGAACATCTTGCATGCCATCCACCTGTACATCCAACTCAAGGACGGCAAGGAAATCCTGCCGCGCACCATCATGATCGGTGGTAAGGCCGCTCCGGGTTACTGGATGGCCAAGCAGATTATCCGCCTCGCAAACGCCGTGGCTGCCATTATCGACGCCGACCCGGTTTGCAAGGGCAAGCTCAAGATGGTGTTCCTCGAGAACTACCGCGTGTCCTTCGCCGAGAAAATTATCCCGGCGGCAGACCTCTCCGAACAGATTTCTACCGCGGGCACCGAAGCCTCGGGTACCGGCAACATGAAGTTCGCCTTGAACGGCGCACTCACCATCGGTACGCTTGACGGCGCCAACGTGGAAATGAAGGAAGAAGTCGGCGACGAGAACATCTTTATCTTCGGCCTCACCATCGAAGAAGTCACAGACCTGCTCGCCAAGGGCTATCGTCCGCGTGACTTCTACGAGAAGGACGACGATCTGCGTCGCGTCATCGACCTCATCGGTTCCGGCTTCTTCAGCCCCGACCGTCCGGACCTGTTCAAGCACATTGCAGACAAACTTCTCACTCACGACCCGTACATGCTCTGCGCTGACTTCCGCAGCTACGTGGACATGCAGGTGAAGGTCGCGAAGGAATACCAGAACAAGAAGACCTGGGCAGAGAAGGCCATCCTCAACGTGGCCCGCATGGGCAAGTTCAGTTCCGACCGTACTATCAAGCAGTACGCCGAAGAAATCTGGAACGCCAAGCCGTGCAGCATCAAGCTGTAAGAGCTTCGAGGTGCGAGGTCGGCGCTTCGCGCCTTTGAGGCATGAGGAAGTAGGAAGTGGTTAGTAAACAGTGGTTGGTGGTTAGGGGGAGAACTCCGAATTTAACCCCTTACTGCTTACTAATCATCTGAAAACTCATTGCGCACTGCTCATAGCTCATCGCTCATTGCTCACTGCTCAATTGCAAGTCAGTGGTCTGTCATGGCCCTGTATTCATTAGCCTTACTATTGAATATCCCGCCACAAACGATAAAGTAGACACCATACCCAATCAGAGGAATAATGATTGCCGTTGATGCTGTAAACTTTTTTTCGCTAACGACATAGGCTGTTCCAAGAGTTGTAAATATACCACCCAAAGAAAAGCCCCATATGGAAGCCTCGCTATAAAGGTCACTTACACACTGGTAAAAATCCGAGATGTTTGCTTTTTCGCGGCACTGAGCTTTTTTCTTAAGGGATTTAAAAGTATCGTCATTTAAAAGTTCAATGTAAGCCATTTTCACAGAACTAGAATCTTGAACATAATTGACTTTGATTTCATCATAGCGCTCCGTAAGAAACGCCTTCCGCTCTTTATACTCTGCAACTTTTTCTGGCAGTTTACTTGTAGTAGACAAAGCGACCCCTCCGGCAATGGTCAAGCCCAAGCCCCCAGCGATAAGCGCTGCAGGAAACACACCCGCACCAATGGCATAGCCAGCGCCACCTCCCGCAATACTATGCAACAAATACAGACCAGAAACAAGGCTGACTGAGCCAAGGCCAATTCCCAAATAACCCCACGATCTATTCTCCATTTTAGCTTCAGTTTTATCAATTAGTTTTTGATAATATTCAATGCTATCCAGAAGAACAACCGGATCTACATCCTGAACATCCAATGAATCATTCTTTTGTGCAAAAGCATTCAACGAAAATAAAAGACCAAGCACAAGGAACAATTTATTAATACGAAAATTCAGCATAACTTTTCGTAAAATAAAAAAATGTGCGAACGGATGGGGAATGAGGGCGCGACCTTCGGTCGCTTTGAGCGATGAGGTGTGAGGTGAGTAGGAAGTAGACCGTAGGAAGTGACTTGTCATTGCGAGGGGCGATTGCCAGAGCCTGCCGCGAGCGAAGCGTGGCGGAAGCAATCTCTAGGTATGGGTTAGGGATAAGAATCTAGGATCTAGAGACTAGGGAAAAATGTCACGGCTTCGCCGTCTTATATTGACGCACAAAGTGCGTGATTCTTTTCACTAGCCGCTAGTCTCTATTCTCTAGTCTCTCAAAGGCTCATTGCTCACTGCTAACTTCACACAATCGGCGGCGTTTTGTGCGGCGCGCCTACCCCATTGCCGGCACGCTCCGGCAAGGAGTTTCAGGAAAAACTTGTGTTCGTTGTCGAGAGAATCGGGAATATGGGCAATTTCGCCTTCCGGCGTGTAACGGGCGAGACTCACCGTATAGCTCGAAGACGGCAATTCACCATTCCTAGGAAAATTCACGGTGATATTCCGAAGGTCCGCAGCGCTTTCGCGGTCCACGACAAAATCAGCAAAAACACCGGAAAAAGGCCCGCTCACCACCTTGAGCTGTGCTCGGGCGCGATTACCATTTGGGGATTCTTCAATGCTTTCGACGCGGATATCGCGATACGGGAACATGGTTAAGAACAAACTAAAATCATGTACCATCAAATCCAACGAAACACCGACATCCAGGCAGCGGTTCGACGGACGGTGTTCGCGACGGAATTCCAAATGAGCCCCGCTAAGCGAACGCAATTCGGCAAGGAAATGCTTGCGGAAGTTGAGGAAAATAGGATTATAGCACTCCGACTGAGCCACAAACAGCATAACTCCGTTTCGCTCCGACAAATCCACCAGTTCCTGGGCATCTTCGGCCGATGTCGCGAGCGGTTTTTCCACGAACACGGGAATTTTGCGCTCTAGAAAAAACTTGGCATAGGCGTAATGGGTCGATGCAGGCGACGCAATAACCGCAAAATCAACTTCGCAATTTTTTACGGAATCCCCGACATCGACGACTTGCACGAAGCGGACTCCGCACGCCTCAAAACGGGCCCTGTGGCGGGCTCCCATGGTTCCGTTTCCAATCAATATGGCGTTGTACGATTTCATTGCGTTGCGGTGACAATATAGAAAATGGAAGAAGCACGCACCATCGCTATTCCGCATACGCCATTTAAAGTATATTTACCCCAAAGGACTATTTATGGACATCAAGAAGACAAATGCGGCACGAATTCTCGACCGCCAGAAAATTAGCTACGAGCTCATCCCCTACAAGGTCGACGAGAACGACCTCGGTGCACAGCATGTGGCCGACAGCCTGGGCGAAGACATCAATCAAGTTTTCAAAACCATCCTCGTTCACGGCGACAAAATCGGTTACCTCGTGTGCGTGGTTCCCGGCAACCTTGAAGTTGACCTGAAAGGCGCCGCCAAGGTCAGCGGCAACAAAAAAATCGACACCGTCCCACTCAAGGACTTGACCCCGCTTACCGGCTACATCCGCGGCGGTTGCAGCCCGCTCGGCCTCAAGAAGAACTTCCCCATTTTCATTCACGAGACAGCGATGCAGTTCCCGTTCATCTACGTGAGTGCCGGCGAACGCGGCTTGCAGCTGAAGGTAGCGCCCGCCGACCTGGTGAAGGCGACCCGCGCGACCGTCGGCGTCATCGCGAGAGTCCCGCCCGAAGCCCCCGTCGATTAAGAGGCTCCCATGCGCAACAAGAACACCCTGCACACATCCGCATTTTTCATGGCGAAACTGGCCACGGCATTTGCCGTCGCAGGCATTCTTGCAGCGTGTTCCGACGACTCCTCCAGCGGACCGGAATCGCAACCGGATTCCTCTGCCACTTTGGATGGTTCGGTCACTTCGACTGATTCGGTCACTTCGGCGAGCTCAGTGACCTTGTCGTCAAGCAGTGGAAAGGTCGGTGAGCCTGCCGAACCGACCCAGACATCGTCTAGTTCGGTCACTTCGGCGAGCTCAGCGACCTTGTCGTCAAGCAGTGGAAAGGTCGGTGAGCCTGCCGAACCGACCCAAGCGTCGTCCAGTTCGGTCACTTCGGCGAGCTCAGTGACCTTGTCGTCATGCTCAGTGACCTTGCCCGAGAGCAGTTCAAGCGAATCGCCTTACCTCTGGAATGATGAATTCGACGGCAGCGCCATCGACACTTCCAAGTGGACATTCGAAATCGGTACGGGCAGTAGCGGCTGGGGCAACAACGAGAAGGAATACTACACCGGGCGCAAAGAAAACGCCTACGTGCAGAACGGCATCCTCCACATCCGCGCCAACAAGGAAGATTACGAAGGCTCCGGCTACACATCGGCACGCATGATTACCAAAAGCAAGTTTACGTTCACCTACGGTACAGTCGAGGCCCGCATTGCGCTCCCCGTAGGCAAGGGAATCTGGCCCGCCTTCTGGATGCTCGGAGAAAATATCGATAAAGTGAGTTGGCCCGCCTGCGGGGAAATCGATATCATCGAAGCCATCAACGACGAGAGCATTGTCTACGGCACCCACCACTGGCAATACGATGGGCAGCACGCCAGCTACGGCAACAACACAAGCGATTTTCATGGAGCGAAAAAGGAACTGGACATCACGCAGTTCCACACGTACAAACTCACTTGGGACGAAAAACTCATCGCCATGTATGTCGATGACTTCAAGTACCACGAAATGTCCATCGAAGACAACGCCGGTGGAACCGAAGCATTCCATAAGCCACAATTTTTCTTGCTGAACGTCGCTGTAGGTGGAAACTGGCCCGGATTCGAAATAGACGACACTCAGTTTCCGAACGAAATGCTCGTTGATTACATCCGTGTTTACCCCAACTCCAGCACCCCCTAACCCCGTCTAGCATTTTTTATATTTTCTCCATGTTTTGCAATAGAATCCTTGGAACAACGCATCACGGAACTTACAAGAAAGTCGTCGACGTCCCGCTCCTGCGCGAGGAACTTTCGGCACATTCTATCCGCTGCATCGCCCGCGACGGCGTAGAAATTGAAATCGACATCTACGAAGACTTGCAAGAAGGCGATATTGTCGCTGAAACGGAACAGAACGTGTACGCCATAAAGATCTACGTTCCCAAGAAAAAAGAACAAGCCGAAATCACTCGGCCTGTCAAAGTCTACTTGTAATTTAGCAGGAGCACCAAGCCTTATTTAAGGCTCAAGCTTTCCTTGACACTGACTCGTTCCTTGCCCAGCAACTTATACAGTTTGCAGCGGAACAGCGGGATAGATGCGATGACAACCAATGCAACAAACCCGATGGAAAGGTAAGCAATACCCGGCTTATTGATTTCCGGACGGAACAAAAGGCGCATCACGAGCAGCACCCACCAATGGACCGCAAGAATGACAAGCGCGTTCCGCGAGATGTTGCGAAGAATACCCTTGAAAATGCGAACGGGAGCCACTTTAGGGAGCCGACTTGCCAGCAAGAATACCGCCACAAGCCCAACAATCCCGAAAACGGAACTGGCCAGAAAACCGACAAAACTTTTCCCTAGCACATTGTTCATGATGCTGAAATTTGGGTCGGGGACTTCGACAAAGGCATAAAGCGCAAGGCTAACGACAGCAACCGCAGCAACAACAGCACCATGCAATTTCCCGGCCTTTTTTATTGCGGGTTTGCACAGCCAGCCACAGGCAAAGAAAAACATCACGGTCAAATCGCGTTCAATCCCCAGCGGGAGGCGAATGTGGTTCTTGAACATCAGCCACCCAGAAACAAGGCTCGTCAAAGCAAATACGGCCACGGCAAACGAAGACACCTTCCCCGCCTTGCTTGAGACCCACTGGACAACATAAAACAACAGACTCACGGAATAAAGCGTAAACACGAACCAGAGCGGTCCCGATCCAATCGAGGATTTTCCGGCCACGAAAATCTTGGCAAAATTCCAGCCGACATAGTCCTTGACCCCCGTAATTACCGGGTGGACGTTCATGATGGTCATGCGGGGAGCCTTCGGGAACAAGTCAAAGTTATAAATGACTGGGTCCAGCAGCAAGAACAACAAAGACAACGCGACATAAGGCAAAAAGAGCACTTTGGTCTTATGGATAAAATAACTCTTGAAATTGTTGAACCGGCGTGTACTGAACAACACTCCCGAAATGAAGAAGAACGCGGACATACGGAGCGCACTCAAGTGGAGCATCCCCATCGATGCACACGGGAAGGACTGCTCCACGTGATAAAGGCACACGAGCAACAGCACGAATCCCTTGAATTCGTCAATCCATTCTATTCTACGGGTTAGAACCATAGTTTTTCATCCGCAACGGTCGTTAGCGGCCCGTGCCCCGGGAGAACGACGGTATTTCCGGGAAGTGTCAGAATCTTGGACCTGATTCCGTTCACCAGAGCATTGCCGTCGCCACCGAAAAGGTCCGAGCGCCCGATGCTGCCAGCAAAGAGGATGTCGCCCGAAAACAATGCCGGAGCATTTTCCTCATCATTGACTTCGCTGCTCGTATTTTCACAGTAAAAAGCAAGCCCTCCGGGAGAATGTCCCGCCACATGGAGTACGCGCAGCTTGATTCCGGGAACCTCGACGATATCGCCGTCAGAAAGGAATCCGCCCAGCCCCGGAGCCAGGTCGTCGAAAGGCAAACCGAACATGGCGCCCTGCTCCCGCTGCAAGTCCAGCAAAAAAGCATCGGCTTCGTGAGCCTCCGCCTTGACCCCATAGGTCCGTTCCACGAACGCATTGCCGAGGACATGGTCCAGATGCAAGTGAGTGTTCAAGACACGGCATACCTTGAGGCCAGCCCCCTGTATATAAGTTGCCAGGGCAGAACGTTCCCGTTCATTGCTCGCACTGGGGTCTATCAATATGGAATCCCCCGTATCATTACTCAATACGTAGGCATTGACACCAAAAGGATTAAAAACGAATTGCTTGACCTGCATAGCAAGAATGTAGAAAAAAGGGAAAATTACAACGGAAAAATGGGCAAAAAAGGGGGCATGGCCAAGGACTCAGTCCTTTTTCCGAAAAAAAAACTATTTTTTTGACAGATATTTGTAACACCTGTTTGACCCAAAAAAAGGCAAGGTAAACATGAAAAAACAACTCCTCCTGTCCGCATCCGCCCTCGCGCTGGCAGTCGGTTGTACCGACAACACCGTCGTCAACTCTTTTGACGAAGCCAAGGCAAAGGCAAAAATCACCGTTTCCGTACTCGACGGCAGCTCTAACGAAGCCCTTGACTCGGCAAAGGTCAAGGCTCAGTTCGACAAAGAAGCTCGCTATACTGACGAAGAAGGTTTCGCCGTTTATACCAAAAACGACATCGGTACATATGTCTTTGATATTTCCAAGCAGGGATTCTCGACAACCCGCGCCACCGTTTCTGTCGTAGAAATGGGTGCCAACGACGTTTCCCGCGTACCGGACGTCGTCCTGACCGTCCCCCTGTACAAAGCCGACGTGACCGTCAAGGGTAAAGTCTACTACCGTGACCGCACGACGGGCAACCTCATCCCGGCAGAAAAGGTCAAAGTCGTTCTCTCCTATGCAGGCTCCTCAAAGTCTTCCTCCACCATGGAAAACTCGAGCGCCTTGAAGAAGAGCGAAAGCAATGCCGCTCAGGAACCGACATTTATCATTTACCCGTCCGAAGTCTTTGCGACCACAAACGACAAGGGTGAATATGAATTCACCAATGTTGCAGAAATGGTCAACTTCCAAGTCGACGTTCTGCAGTCCAAGATCGACTCGAAGTATTACCGCTCTGCAGGCTACGTAAGCGCAAGCGGTTCTCGCGCCGGTTCTATCAAGAACATGGACGAAATCACCATGGTTGCCGACGGCGAAATCCCGAAGCTCCTCAACTCCAACCTTGATGCAATCGACGACACCACGGAACTCCAATTCGGTTTCTCCACCGAACTGGACAAGGACTCCATTGACGGATTCTGGGAAGTGAGAAAGGGCACGGTCAAGGTTCTGACCACTGCAACGCTGAGCAAGGACAAGAAGGTCATCACGATCGCTCCGCTTTCTGAACGTTGGACCCACAGCGATTCCTACTCCGTCGAAGGTGTAGTGTACAGCAAGGACGGCGTCCGTATCACCGTATCCAAGAACTTCTCGGTCGGTTCCGTCGCCATCCCGAAACACGTCTCCGAACTCAAGGTGAAGCTGGACGATTCCGCATACGACGACAACTACGGCAATCTGTACAACTTCAAGAACAACGCCTACCTGAAGTTGACCTGGAAGCCGAACACCAAGGATGTCGCCGGCTACAACATCTATTATATGACGGATGCCATGGACGACTTCATCTTCTACGCACAAACCGTAGATACCGTCCTCACTCGTTCAACCAGTGCGCTGACATTCCTCAACGATTCCACGGTGACCAAGGTCTCGTTCATCGTCCTCCCGTATAACGGCGCTGGCGAACCGAGCGTAAGCAAGGCAAAGACCGTCACTTGGACCATCCCTGAAATCAAGGATGAGGAACCGCAGGAAGAAGAGGAAGAAGAAGAGGAAGAAGAAGAGGAGGAAGAGGAAGAAGAAGAGGAAGAAGAGGACGAATAATCCGTCCCTTTCCCTTCATTAAGTCTTTCAAATCTTTCTAAAAGCAAAAAAAGATGAGGCCCGATTCAAGGCCCCATCTTTTTTTATAGGTTCAAATTAAGAAAGACTGACTCTAGATCCTAATCTCTAGATCCTAGCCTCTAGCCCTTTATCTCCCAAGTCGTGCCTTCCTTGGAGTCCTTGATGACCACGTTCATCGCAGCGAGTTCGTCGCGGATGCGGTCACTTTCGGCCCAGTTCTTGTTGGCACGGGCTTCCTTGCGGGCGGCAATCAGCGCTTCGATCTTGGCAATGTCAACGCCGTCGTTCGCGCCCTTCTTGGCATATTCTTCACGAGGTTCGTCGAGCTTCAAACCGAAAATCTGGTCGAAGTCGGCAACGAGTGCTGCCTTTTCGCCGTCATCGATTTCGCTCTTGAGCATCGTGTTCATGATGCCCAGTGCACGCGGCATGTTCAGGTCGTCGCCGATGGCGTCCTTGAACTCGTTCTGGAAAGCCTTGGCGGCATCGCTCGTAATAGCGGTAGCCTTGCCAATCAGCGGGTCCGTCTTCTTGTGCAAGCTCTTCAGGCCTTCCTTCGCGCCTTCCAGAGCTTCCCACGTGAAGTTCAGGTAGTTGCGGTAGTGGCTGCCAATCGCGAAGAAACGGTAATCGAGCGGGTTGAAGCCGCGGTCCATGAGGAGCGAAACCGTCAGGAATTCGCCGCTGGACTTGCTCATCTTGCCGAACTTCTGCTCAGTCGTGCCGTCTTCCAGTTTTTCTTCGCTTGCGGTGCGCAGGAATTCGCCGTGCATCCAGAAGCGTGCGAACTGCACGCCGTTGGCGCATTCGCTCTGGGCGATTTCGTTCGTGTGGTGTACGCGGATGTGGTCGGTACCGCCGCAGTGAATGTCGAGTGTGGGACCATTGTACTTCATGGCCATGGCGGAGCATTCAATGTGCCAGCCGGGGAAACCGACGCCCCACGGGCTGTCCCATTCCATGGCGCGCTTCTTGTCCTTCGGGCTGAACTTCCACAGGGCAAAGTCCGTAGCGTTCTTCTTTTCGCCCATGTCGATGCGACTACCCTTGCGGAGGTTTTCCACGTCGAGGCGGGCGAAGTCGGCATAGCGCGGGAACTTGAGGCTATCGAAGTAGATGCCGTCGCTGGTAC
>NZ_CAMZCS010000009.1 GCF_947305105.1 uncultured Fibrobacter sp.
CCGAAGGCACGCTTCACCGTCGGTATCAACGACGACGTTTGCCACACGAGCCTCACCATCGACCCGAACTTCAAGCTCGAAAGCGACTTCTTCCAGGCTATGTTCTTCGGTCTGGGTTCCGACGGTACCGTGGGTGCCAACAAGAACTCCATCAAGATTATCGGTAACGAAACCGACAACTACGCTCAGGGCTACTTCGTTTACGACTCCAAGAAGTCCGGCTCCATGACCACCTCTCACCTCCGCTTTGGTAAGAGCATCATCGACGCCCCGTACCTGATTGGCGAAAACGAAGCCGACTTCGTGGCATGCCACCACACTCCGCACCTGGAATCCGTGAACATGCTGAAGTACGCGAAGGATGGCGCTACCTTCCTCGTGAATACTCCGCACTCCGCCGACACCGTGTGGGATACCTTCCCGCGTCCGGTGCAGGAAGAAATCATCAAGAAGCACCTCAAGGTGTATGTGATCGACGCCTACGCCGTTGCCGCGAAGACCGGCATGGGCCGCCGCATCAACACCGTGATGCAGACTTGCTTCTTCTCCAAGCTCGGTAACGTGCTCGATGCCGAAACCGCCATCAAGTACATCAAGAAGTATGCCGAAAAGACTTACGCCAAGAAGGGTCAGGAAGTGGTCCAGAAGAACTGGGACGCTATCGACGCCTCTCTTGCTAACCTGTTCGAAGTCAAGGTTCCGGCTGCTGTCACCAGCACGAAGGAATTCCGCGCTCCGATCCACGGCGACGCTCCGAAGTTCGTGAACGAAGTCACCGCAGAAATCATCAAGGGCAACGGCGAACTGCTCCCCGTTTCCAAGATGCCTTGCGACGGCGTGTTCCCGACCGCTACTACCAAGTACGAAAAGCGCGACCTCGCCCTCAACATCCCGTCCTGGAATCCGGACGCTTGCGTGCAGTGCGGCAAGTGCGCCATGGTCTGCCCGCATGCAGCCATCCGCGTGAAGGTCGTTGACGAATCCGCCGTGAAGAACGCTCCGGAAGGCTTCAAGTACACCCCGGCCAAGGGCTTCAAGCTCGAAGGTTCCGAAAAGCCGGTGTTCGCCATTTCCGTGTCCAGCTACGACTGTACGGGTTGCGGCGTCTGTACGCAGGCCTGTATCGGTAAGGACAAGACCGACGAAACCAAGAAGGCCATCAACATGGTGCCGCAGGAACCCATCAAGGTCCAGGAAGGCAAGTGCTGGGACTTCTTCGTCGATCTCCCGGAATTCGACCGCACCAAGGTCAACAAGAACCTCGTCAAGCAGGCCATGCTCCTCGAACCGCTGTTCGAATTCTCTGGCTCTTGCGCAGGCTGCGGCGAAACCGCTTACGTGCGTCTCGTTTCTCAGCTGTTCGGTGACCGCATGGTTGTCGCAAACGCTACGGGTTGCTCCTCCATTTACGGCGGTAACCTCCCGACCACTCCGTGGGCAAAGAACAAGGAAGGCCGCGGTCCGGCATGGGCCAACAGCCTCTTCGAAGACAACGCTGAATTCGGTCTCGGTATGCGCCTCGCTATCACGAAGCATGCCAAGCAGGCTCTCAGCCTCCTCGAAGCCGCGAACGTTCCTGCCGAACTCAAGGAAAAGCTCACGACCCAGAAGCAGGACGACGAAGCCGGCATCAAGGCCCAGCGTGAAAACGTCGCCGCCCTTAAGGCAGCTCTCGCCGGTGCTACCGACGAAGCATCCGTCAGCCTCCGCGACGAATTCGCCGACTACCTCGTGAAGAAGTCCGTGTGGATCTTCGGTGGTGACGGTTGGGCATACGACATCGGTTACGGTGGTCTCGACCACGTGATGGCAACCGGTGAAAACGTGAACATCTGCGTCCTCGATACCGAAGTGTACTCCAACACCGGTGGACAGGCTTCCAAGGCCACGAACCGTGGCGCAGTCGCCCTCTTCGCTGCCGCTGGTAAGCGCGCCGGCAAGAAGGACCTCGGCCTCATCGCCATGAGCTACAAGAACGTGTACGTGGGCCGTATCGCCCTCGGCGCAAACGACGCTCAGGCCCTGAAGGTTCTCCAGGAAGCAGAAGCACACAATGGTCCGTCCCTGATCATCTGCTACTGCCCCTGCATCAACCACGGTTTCGATCTCAACAGCCAGCTTCAGCACCAGAAGATGGCCGTGGATTCCGGTTACTGGACTCTGCTCCGTTACAACCCGGCTCTCGCCGCCGAAGGAAAGGCTCCGCTTATCCTCGACTCCAAGAAGCCGACGATTCCGGTTGCAGAATACATCTACACCGAAAACCGCTACAAGCAGCTCACCCGTAACAATCCGGAAGTGGCCAAGAAGCTCGCCGACGACCTCCAGAAGGAAGTCGATGCCCGCTACGCATTCTATGATGCCATGTCCAAGGATACCGAAGGGCTGATCAGCCTGTAGGGCAAGTAGACAGTAAACAGTAGGCAGTAGACAGGACACGTCATTGCGAGCCTCTTGTCATTCTGGAGCGAAGCGATAGAATCTAGAGGCGAAGCAATCCAGACCAACACTACCCTACCGGATACGAAAACTTAAAGACGAGAGTCAAGAGAAATCTTGATTCTCGTCTTTTTTTATGCTAAAAATAGTTGCAAAGCAATCTAATCTTGAATCTTGCTCTATCGAATCTTTTCCTGTGGGAATCAGCGCATTAGCGTTCCCACATGAATATCACATCTACAGGCCCCGAGGCTCCAACTCTAAAACTCAACGTATAATTCTGGGAGTCATATGTTGCAGAACAGATAACAAGATCCGTTCCTAAGCAAGACCAGCCATACTTAGCCAAATCACTTTCAATCTCATCCAAAGATTTGTATGTCGATACTGAGTTCACAAATACAATACCATTTTCAGTAACGGATGAACACACCTTATTCCTGGATAAAGCTTCCGGAGGCAACAGAACTGGACAAGCAGAAGTTACAAATTTTTTCTGCAAGTCACGGTCGCTCATGGGAGCTGTAACCGAGCGGAAATTACCGACAAATGTTCCCATCGTATAGGTAAAAGTCAATGTGTCATTAACAGAAATAAACGTTGTATAATCAGAAGCATCTCTTACATAGCGATAAGATTCCTGAACCTGTTCTTCTTTTTGGAAGCCACTTGCAATCAGCAACGTGTCAAACTTCAGCATTTCGTCCAAGGCAATTTGTTGCTGGGCTTCACAACCACCACTTAATGTCGGCTGCCAAGCAAGCGAAGATGCAGGAAGTTTTTGAGTGGCGAGGTCGCACTTGGACGCATTATTTTTTGAGTTCGAACAAGAAGCGTCATTGCAAGGTTGCGTTGCACCTCCAGAATCCGATCAAGAGCAAGCTATCAAAAAGGCAAGCACCACGCCAAATACAACAAACATTTTATTCATAATCATCTCCTTCTATTTGAGAATGTAAGAAAAAGGACCAACTTTGTCAAACAAACTCACGACCGAAACAAAAAAAATGTAGGAAGTAGGAAGTAGACAATGGTTAGTGGTTGGTGGTTAGGATTTTTTTATGCACTACAAGCCGGACTTGGCGAATTCCACTTAGGAATCTTCTTCGGCATCAACATCGCAGATAGACTCGTTATACGCCTTTAATTCGCCTTCATCTGTCGGGTTGAAATCATCCGGATGATTGATACAGGAATCAAGCAATGCGGTGTATTCCGCGACCCGCTTATCGTAAGCCTGTTTGTAATTCTCTTGATAGATGGCTAATTTGTTTTCGTACTCTTCAAGCAGTTTTTCGTAGGCACGATATTGTTCAGTGACATACGTCGTGCCGTCATCACATACGAGTTCCTTTATTATGATATCGAAACTTGGAGATCCGTACAAATACGTTGCGCTCGAAAATTCAGCTAGAGAATCGGCCATTTTAGAAAGGCAAAAAGGAGTCCCTTTAGGATATTTGCCAGAACAAGCATTCGGTCTTGAATAAACTTCATGCATAACACGTCCGGCAGCCAAGCTGCGAGCACTGGATTCTGCATTTTTTATTGCGTTAATTTTGGTTAAGTTGCTTGTTCCTTCTTCAGGAATCCTATTAAATACTGTTTTTTCCGAGCAAGTTCTCTGACGGCTACTTGATGACGCGATGGATGATGAACTTTCTGATTGTTCGTCCTCCTGACTACTGCTTGATACAGAACTGGAACTTTCTGGTTGTTGAATGTCCTGGCCTTGCGAATCTGGACTTTGTAGATTCACCGGATTGCTGTTCGAAATATCGTCAGAGCAACTAGCCCAAAAAAACGCTGCCGATATAAAAAAGACTTTATTAAATAATTTGCGAATATTCATAACACCCCCTTTTATTTTCAAAAGACTCTCACTACAAGCCAGTCTTGGCGAATTCTCCATGGAAGTCGCCTTCATTATTTTTCTTGCTGGAACTGGACGACTTTGCCTCGACAGTCTTTTCGGAACTGGAGGATTCTGCTGGAGCGGAGCTAGACGACTTCGCTTTTTTAGAACTGCTGCTAGTTTCTTCCTCTTCTTCGTATTCATTTTTTAGGCATATACCGGAATCATAGAATTCCAAGGAATCTCGAGGAGGATGACTTTCTAGTGAATAACAATAGAGTTCTTCTTCATCTTTATCAGCCAGCTTGAAATCGTCCGGGTGGTTGACGCAGGAATCCAGCAGGGACATGAGCTCAGCGGATCTTTTGCTGCGGTATTTATCATAATACTTGTCGTATGCTTCCTCATAGGCCGCTTTCTGTTCCTCGTAAGCCTTGACTTCTTTTTCGTGAGCCTTGAGATCTTCTTCGTAGCTTAGGTATTCTTCCGTGAGACGCGTTGTTCCGTCGGGGCAATAGACGGACTTTGTTATACTGCCTTCAGTAGAAAGCGCTCCGTATAAGGGTGGGTTACGATGGGCCAGCGTGTCTGCCATTTTAAAGAGGCAGAATGTTGTCGTATATGGGTAAAAGATCGTTTCGTAACCTTCGTCATAATATTTTACATGAAAAATCCGCTCCAAGACAGAGTCGTGGATGTCGATTTGCGCCCTCCGCTCGGCAGATTTTTCTGCGTCTTCCTTTGGATCCTTTTTATAGGATTCATCCCGGTAGTCTATCGGCCATATGTGATCAATCGATTGGCAATTAGAGTAATTCGAAGAACTGCTGCTTGACGATTTAACGTGGCTCGAACTGCTGGATTTGTTTCCGACGGTTGAGCTTCCGGAGTCTGTTGTTGGGGTGTCGGAGTTGGCTGTTGCGTCCTCGTTGTCGCTGGCGGCCTTTGTGACAGAATCGTTGGAACACCCCGCCCAGAAGAGCGCAGCCGATATAAGAATAATTTTATTCAAGAATTTACGGATGTTCATAAACGCCTCGTGCCTTTTAAGTCCCCGCTTCTTCCAATCGCTTCACGTGGCAGTACATCAGTTCCCCGGTTTTTTCGTCGCGGAGGTGCAGGCTGGATCCTTCGCAGTAGCGCCAGTACTTGCAGTCCTTGCAATCACCGGTCTTTGCCCAACTGTGGTCGCGCATCACCTGGTAGCGGTTCTGCCACACGTCCCACAGGTCATCCTTATAGATGTTTCCCTGAATAAAGTCGCCGCGCAGGCTCGGGCATGCCGAGATGCTGCCGTCGCAAAGCACGGAGGCGATATTCACGCCCGCCCTGCAAAAGTACGGGTAATCGCGGGCTTCTTTTTCGTAACTCCCGAGGAATCCTTCGCAGTCGGCACTTACTCCGATGATTCTCTGCTTCTTGACTTCCCTGATAAAATCGTAAATCTGCCGGAATTCCTTGCTTGTGAGCTGGAAAAGCGGATTGTCCTTGGCTCGGCCCTTCGGGAACACGGTCGCGACTCGCCAGCGCTTTACTTCGAGCTTGAGGAGCAAATCCAGAATGCGAGGCAGTTCGGCCAAGTTCCTCTTGTTCACGCAAGTCATCACGTCGAAGGTGAGCCCCCAGGCATGCGATGCCATGTTGATGGCTCGAACGGCCTTGTCGAAGCTATGCTTGTCGCCACGGAAAAAGTTGTGCGTTTCTTCGAGGCCGTCGAGGCTAATGGTGAGCGAGCGCAGCCCCGCGTTCATATACTTGGTGAAGCGTTCAGGAGTCATCGCAAGCCCGTTCGTGACCATGCCCCAGGGGTAGCCGCGCTTCTGGATTTCCTTGCCGCATTCCTCGAGATCGGGGCGCATCAGCGGCTCGCCGCCGGTAATCACCACGATGAACTTTTTCGGGTCGATGTGCGGCTTCAGCGAGTCCAGCACCTGCAAGAAGTCTTCGCGGGGCATGTCGGGGATGGCATCCTTGACGCAGTCGCTGCCGCAGTGCTGGCAGTGCAGGTTGCAGCGCAGCGTGCATTCCCAGAAGAAATATTCGAGCGGATGCGCCTTGGTTTCACCGTGGCGGTAAAGACGGTAGGCCTCGAGGGCGAGTTTCTTCTTCAGAGATAGCTTCATTTATTTTCCCCGTTATTTTTTTTCGGACAATCTACGGTGGCGACGCAATCGTTGTATGAATGGATTGTCCCGGCTGAGTCCGTGTAGTTTACGTCGTAGCAAATTTCAGGCCCGACGAACTGGCAGTTCGTCGCCTCGCACCTTTCGTCCGGGTATGGTGTGTCTTCCCGGAAAAAGAGGTCCTTGTCTATCATGTCGCGAACTTCGGGATCATCGTAGTAGAGTTTCGGATGTCTCAGGTACTTGTACCTGTTCTCGCATTCGATGATGTCAAAGGTCTTTCCCGATGGAGTCACGGCGGTGGAATTGTAGCACTTGTAGGAATTGCAGCCGTAGGTCGCTACGCTATCGTCGCTGTTTTCGCAGGCCCCCCAAAAGAGGGCTAGCATGGAAAGGAAAAGGTATTTGAGGAACTTGTAGGGCATAGAGCTCAGGGGCTAGGGAGCTGGGTCTGGTGGGGTGAGGCAGTCGTCAATTTCCCTCTTGAGGAAATTCTCGATTTTTTCGATTTGCTTTTGATAGTGCGGGTTTACGGTGGTGTCGCCGTCACAGATCTGCTTTTTGGCGAGAACGTTGACTGAATGAGAGTCTTTGTTCTTCTTCAAGATGATTTCGCCGCCCAATTCTTGGATATACGAAAGACAACTGGAGTCAGACGGGGATAGCGTTTCGCCTTTTTCAGCCTTGACGCTGTCCAGGAGGGTTGCCTTGTCCGTTTCGAACAATTCCCTGAGCTCGCCTGTTGTCGCGAAATCCGTTTTTTGGCAAAGCGGGGACGGGGGCGTTGCGCTGCTGGACTCCGGCTCGGCGCTGGAACTGGACTGGAACTTTTCTGGATACTTGGCCCTGTATTCTTCTTCCGTGTAGAGGGTTCGAATTTCGTCGCTGTAGAACGAACTTGCGGAATACGTTTCGTTATTTGTGCATTTATATACGGCGTATCCCAAATCCCTATGAGTACAGTCCGGCACACCGTACTCGGGTGCCCCATAATCAAATCCTACTATCAAATCATCTTCGAGGGAATCAAGTTCTGCCAATGTGCGGGTCTGGTTTTCTTCCAGCATTTTTTTACGAGTTTCCGTCCAAGAGCGTTTATCTTCGGCATCGAGGCAATTGTTGGTACCGGGAACGTTGGACCGTATACAGGTGATGTCTGGATTGCTACCCATCCGGTACTGGTCGCCTCTGAGGCTGGAACTGGACTGCTCCACTACGGCAGAGCTTGAACTTTCGGCAATGCCTTCGCTGGAACTTGATTCGGCGATACCACTGGAGTTTGACGTTTCGGAACTCGACGAGAACGCAGCGTTGTCGGAAGAAGATACTGGTGGTGGGGCAACTCCGTACAGGGGTTGTGCTTCGTCTTCGTAGGTGCAGCTTACCCAAAAAAAAGCGGTCAGCGCAAGAACGATTTTTTTCCAATGCCTGTAAAACATATTTTCTCCCGTATCGCAAGATGCCTTAACTTGAACGTTTCTTTTTAATATATAATAAGTTGCGATGATTGTAAGCGTTTTTCCCGTTTTAGAGGCACATGGCGTTGGTTTTGTCAGTCAAGCTGTTTCTTATGGTTCGCGCTATTGAACCGGCCTAGAGGGGCATTCGGTCGTAGGAACACACCCACCGTTATTTCGCGGGTTCCCGAACTCATCTAGGACAACATTGTCGATGCAGACCGAAGACGGTGTGCAGTTGGCGGCGTAAGATGCCGTAGGCTGCGGAGCCGTTCTCTCGACGCCTTCGGGCAACGGAAGGCGACTTTCCGATACGTTCACGATAGGTTCGCGCAGGTACTTTTTCCCGTCGTCGCATTCGATGATGTCGAAAGAAGTTCCCGCTGCATTCTTGGCGGTATCGTTGTAGCACAGGACCGCTTCGGAAGAATCCTTGATGCCGAGGCAGTTATCGATTTGTTCACCAAGTTTCTTTTTTATTCTTTCGCGGTCCTTGTCGCATTGTTCTGATTTCTGGACAGCTTCTTCCGGGGTTATTTGACTTTGTTCTGCATATTTTTTGAGTGACTGCGAAAAAAAAGTGGATCCGTCGCTGCATTTGATATCAAGAGTAATCTCGGAGGAAGGGCCATAGAGCATTACCGGCTTCTGTATGGTGTCCAGTATGCTTTTTAGGCATTCCTTGGTTTCTTCGGAAATAGGATTGGCGGATCCGGAATCGGATAGCAGGATTGCCTGGATTCTAGAATGTGCAGATTGTTCCGCCAACTGTTCCGCACTCATACCAAATGACGGGTTGCACCCGTTTCGGTTCGGCTCGCAGGAATCCGGAACGATTTCCGCTTGGTCCCTTATGTTGATGATCTTCGATATATTCAAGTTGCCTGACGATGAAGATTCTTCCTGAATAATCAAACTCAGAGACGATTCTGACGAAGATGAAGCTTTTTCTGACGAAGAAAGCGGCTGCGACGAGCTGGTTTCTGTCGCCGAAGAACTTTCGATGCTGCTAGAACTGATAGACGATCCTTCCGTGTCGTTCTTCGGAGAACTGATATCGCCGTCGTTGCTGCAATTGGCCCAAAACAGTGCTGTCGAAACAAGGAATAAATTTCTTAAATGCTTGCGAATATTCATAAAACATCCCTTTTTTCAGCAATATACCTTTTTTTCCCGAGTTTTACAGGCAATTACAAATTCCGTATTTTTCCGTGATTGAGGGCATGTTTTTTGAACAAGAAACGGGGCCCGAACCCGAACCCCGTTTCTTTTCTCATAGCTCATCGCTCACTGCTATTATGCTCCCGCGTCTTCGAGACGCTGCACATGGCAATAGGCCAGTTCCTTAGTCTTTTCGTCGCGCAAATGCAGGCTCGAGCCTTCGCAGTAGCGCCAGTACTTGCACTTCTTGCAGTCGCCAATCTTGGCCCAGCTGCGGTCACGCATCACCTGGTAACGCTTCTGCCACACATCCCAGAGGTCATCCTTGTAGATGTTGCCCTGAATGTAGTCGCCGCGCAAGCTCGGGCATGCCGAAATGCTGCCATCGCAAAGCACCGAGGACACGTTCACGCCGGCACGGCAGAAGAACGGGTAGTTGCGTGCATCCTTCTCGTAGCTGCCGAGGAAGCCTTCGCAACCGTAGTTCACACTGATGACGTTCAACTTCTTGACTTCGCGGATAAAGTCGAATACCTGGCGGAATTCCTGATTCGTCATCTGGAACAGCGGATTGTCCTTGGCACGGCCCTTCGGGAACACCGTCGCGATACGCCAGCGTTTCACTCCGATTTTCAGGAGCATATCGAGAATCTTCGGGAGTTCCTTGAGGTTCTGGCGGTTCACGCAGGTCATCACGTCGTAAGTAAGCCCCGGCGTGTGCGCCGCCATGTCGATGGCGCGCAGCGCTCGCTCAAAGCTATGCGGGTCGCCACGGAAATGGTTGTGGCTATCTTGCAAGCCGTCGAGGCTGATGGTGATTGAGCGGAGCCCCGCGTTCAAAAGCTTCACGAATCGTTCGGGCGTCATGGCAAGCCCGTTAGTCACCATGCCCCAGGGGTAGCCGCGCTTCTTGATTTCTTGACCGCATTCCTCGAGGTCGGGGCGCATGAGCGGTTCGCCACCAGTAATCACCACGATAAAGTGCTTGGGGTCGATGTGCGGGGCGAGCTTGTCCAGCACGTTCATGAAGTCTTCACGAGGCATGTCGGGGATGGCATCCTTGACACAGTCGCTACCGCAATGCAGGCAGTGCAAGTTGCAGCGCAACGTGCATTCCCAGAAAAAATAAGTGAGGGGGTGAGCCTTGATTTCGTTATGACGATAAAGGCGGTAAGCTTCGAGAGCGAGTCGTTTTTTAAGAGAGAGTTTCATAGGCTTTTAGGATCTAGGGGCTAGAGGTTAAAGTGAAAAAAAAGCAAATTCAATCTTTAATATAATATCTAAATTCAATTTTTGTCCTCGTTGATGCGGTATCTTGTATTAAACTCGATTTGGTCATAAGTTTTTCCGTCGCTACAGGTGTATTTCTTTTGTGTAGAAGATAATAAACTGTAATCTACGCAACCATTTTCATTGCATTCAGAAGGGGGATTGTGTTCTGAATCGACCTGTGCCGTTGCTTCGGTACATGTTTTTGAATCGCATTTATATTGTTTGCAAGATATGGCGTAAATCTTGTTTGTGTATTCTGAGCTTTTGCTGCTAAACAGGGAGTCGAAATCGCAGGTGGCTGCGGTGTCGGTCAGGTTGCATGGTGTTTGTGGCGCGTAAACCGCGGAAAAACTGCTGTAGGAGAGTGCCTCGCTGCTGGAACTGTAAGCTTCAATGCTGCTGGAACTGCTTAAGTCGAGTGAAGGGGGGCATTCTATCGCTCCGCAACCATATGTCGGCACAGGAGTTTCGTAGCTTGAGCTTGATTCTACAAAGCTAGAACTTGTTTCTACAAAACTAGAGCTTGATTCCTCGCCATTTGCCTCGCTGCTCACGGGAATCGACGAGCAGAGTCCAGTGTCGCAGGGCACTTCGATTCCGTATAGGGCTGGGGACACTTGGGGGTCATCTTCTGCTGAAGACGAAGTGTTGTCACAACTGGCCCAGAAAAATCCGGTCAGTGCGAGTGCAATCTTTTTCCAATGTTTGTAGAACATAGATATGGTTATTGTCTAGTGGGTGTCTTCTTTTTCGTAATATCTTGACTCGATTTCGTCTTGGGGGATAGGGTTGCCTTGAGCATCGTAGCAGCTCATAACCGTTTCGTTTTCTTGTTTGTAGCAAGAAGCTCCATCTTCACATTTGTAATAATCGGTACATGGATCACGAGGGATGAATGTGCATTTTTCATCTTTGTCAGGAGATTCATAATCTTCTGGGTTCTCGCAAAAATAAAAGTCGATACCATATTCAGGGCAACCTCCCCCTTTAAAGGTGCATGCGGTTTTCTCATCGCTGGATGACGAATCGTCGCCACAACCGAACCAGAACAGGGCTGCTATTGCAAGAACAAATTTTTTCCAATGTTTTCGAAACATGGTTAGTAAACAGTGGTTAGTGGTTGGTGGTTAGGAATTAGGAGTTGATTGTGCGTTGTTTGTTTCTCTGGCGAGACATTGCTTGAGCTGCTGTTCAAGTTCCTTGAACCTGTCCTCGAAAATCTTATTGATTTCTTCGTCCAGAGCGGGCTTGTTTGCTTCCCATTCTTCCATCATCTTCTGGTATTTCTTGTATTCTTCCGTAGGCTGTTTGGTGCCGTCGCTGCAAACCTCTTCTACGGTAACTGCTACAGGGGCGCCGTACAGGGCGACAAAGCGCTCAAGCGAGTCTTTCATTTCCTTGAGGCATTGGGGGAAGTTGCTCCAGTTGATTCTGTCAAGAGGCGCTTCGGCCCGTTCTGCCTTTGGACGCGGGTCGACAATGCTGTCGATGACGTCTACCATTTCCATCTCAGCCTGCTGTTTTGCGTTCATCTTCAAAATGTCGGCCGAATAGGCTGGCGGGTAATAGCTTACGATCGAATCGCCGGGCACACAAGTCTTTTCCGTTACAGATACACCATAAAGTGTATCTGACGGCACGCTATTCGGATCAATGCTTGAACTCGATTCTCCGAATACGGGTAAATCTCCGTAAAGAGGGGCGAAATCTTCGATGCTGGAACTTTCGGGCTTGGCCGCCTTGGAACTGGACGATGCAATCGTTGTGCTGGAACCGGATCCTGCCGCATTGCCGGATGCGGATTCTTCCGAACTGGACGAAGGTGTCGTTTCGTCGGGACCGGGTACGGGAGTGCCGCAAACATCCGACGGGCAGCCGTATTCGGGAGCGCTGTAACTGACAGAGGAAGAATCGTCGCAACTGGCCCAGAAGAGGGCGACCGTGGTGAGCAGAACTTTTTTCAAGTATTTGTTTAACATAATGGTGTTCGGTTGAAATAAAGAGTCTGTTAAGTTTCGGGTTTTTCAGGGCAGTTGATGGATGGGTAGCATCCACCGATGGGTTGTTCGTTCCCGTTTTCATCTATGGTAAATGCGTCAATGCAAATGTCCGCTTCTCTAGTGCAGTTTTGGGCATAACCGTAACCTGACGCTGGAGTAGGTGGAACAGGATTAACACCTTCGGGCAATTCCTTTTGCGTTTCGGGAAGGTCCATGTATAGGTTTTGGAATCTCAGGTATTTTTTTCCGTCTTTGCATGCAATGATGTCGAATACCTTGCCCGAATCGTTTACGGCAGTATCGTTGTAACAATATACAGCCATTCCACCATAAGTCGGTACAGGGACTTCGAAACTGGAACTGGATTCTGCAACATCGCTAGAACTTGAAATAGTCCCTTCGGAGCTGGAACTGCTGGGAAACTCGGCTAAATACTCTTCCAGTGTATAGAGCTTATCGCGACCTTGCTTATCGCGACCTTGTACTAGGGCCCCGTCGCCCTCTTTTAGGACCGATATACTACTATGCGCTTTGCGTTGAATCCCGTCGGAGCATATATAGTTCGCAATATAATCATATCGGAGACAATTGGGAACTGTAAGGGTTCCATAAATTGCATTTGCATTGGTAAAAGCTAGTAGAGTTTCTGTTTTTAGCTGTTTTTTGGAGTGTGCCTGGTTTCTGTACTGTAAACATTCGCCTGTTTCGTTCAAGCCTATTGAGGAACAAACTACGTTCGTATCACTGGCAAGATGATGAGTGCCAGAAAATTTTATGCTGGAACTTTCGGGCTTGGCGGCCTCGGAACTTGACGATGCAATAGCCTCGCTAGAACTAGACTGCGCATCATTTGCCCCGCTGCTTTCGGGAATTTCCATACAAGTATCCGAGTCGCAGACCACCCCGTATGTGGGAGCTTCAACAACAAGGCTTTTTGCAGATGAGGAATCATCGCAACTGGTCCAAAACATTGCGGCCAACGTAAGAGCAAATTTTTTCCAGTGATTATAGAACATATATTTTCTCAGTTATGTGTAATAATTAATTCGGCTTTTCGGGGCAGTCGATGATGGGGTGGCAGCCGGCAAGCGAATCTTGCTCGGCTGGAATGTTGGGATTCCGTTCGATGCAAATGTCCGATTCGCTTGTGCAGTTCGCTGCTCTGGTTGTACCGGCCGTGGGCGCAAAGACCTGGACTCCGTCTGGAAGGGGCGTGTCCTTGGTTGCATCATAGGGATTCCTTAGGTATTTTTTCTTGGATGACTCGATGATGCCATCGCCCGACTTTGGCCCGCATTCGATAATCTCGAATTCAACCCCTTCCGCATTGTTTTCGGTAGTGTTGAAACAGTTGTATGTAATTCCGTACAACGTGGAACTCATGCGGAGTTCGCTGCTGGAACTGGTGGAGGGAACTCCGTACGCCGGCACACTCATGCGGATTACACTGCTGGAACTTTCGGTTGAGGAACTGCTTTTGGGCCTGATGCTGGAACTGGTGGAGGGAACTCCGTACGCCGGCACACTCATGCGGATTACACTGCTGGAACTTTCGGTTGAGGAACTGCTTTTGGGCCTGATGCTGGAACTGGTGGAGGGAACTCCGTACGCCGGCACACTCATGCGGATTTCGCTGCTGGAACTTTCGGCAGAAGAACTGCTTTCGGGCCTGATGCTGGAACTGGTGAAGGGGATCCCGTACATCGTGGAACTCATGCGGATTTCGCTGCTGGACGAACTGTATTCCGGATTCGAATTGTTATCACCGCCCGTGACGGATATTGTGTCTCCGCAACTGCTCCAAAAGAATGCAGTCAGCGCGACGGCGAATTTTTCAAAGTGTTTGTAGAACATGGCTTATTTCCTCCTATCCTCAAATCTACCCGATTGATAATCTTTATTTGTTCTTAGTTGTCCTGCTTATTCACGGGAGCGTCGTAGTACATCTGGAATTCGGCTTCGTTGTAGACTTTGCCGTTGTCGCACTTGTATTGCTTTTCGGAAATGGAGACCACTCCGTACGCGGGGCAAACGTCTCCCGAACAAGGTAGGGACTGGTAGGCTTCCTTGGTCTCTTCCTCGCAGGTTACGCCGTCTTCGCACTTATATACCGTGTTTCCGTTGTTGTTTTGGGTGGCTTGACAGGCCGTTTTACTCGACACTCCGTATTTGGCGATGATTTCGCCGAGGGAATCAAGTGCTATGGGGGCGACTACGCCGTATTTGGCCGCGATTACGCCGTACAGGGCGACCATGGAATCGGCAGTAAACGGACCGCAAATATCCGACGGGCAACCGTACAGATCGATGGGCTCGTCTAGCAGGGAACTGCTGCTGCGCGGATTATCCACACTTGTGCTGCTTTCGGTGGCTACGCTGTTCGGCTCCGAGGTGCTGGATGCCGCGCTTGTGGCTTCGCCGGATGATGCGGCCTCGTTTCCTGAGGTTGCGTTGGAACTGGATGAGGCTCCTCCGGTTACGGAACTGGAGGGAGTCTCGTTTTCAACCGAGACCGGACTAGAAGATGTGTCGTCGCAACTGACCCAGAAGAATCCGGCCAGGGCGAGTACGATTTTTTTCCAGTGCTTGTAAAACATTCAACTCCTCCTTTTTTTTATTTCTCTTTGTTACAGGTCCCGTCGAACACGCAGGGCGGGCCGTACAGGGCAATGGGAGCTTGGATAGAATCCTTGTGAATGACTATTTCCTTGATTTCGGGCAGCGTGTCGTAGAGCATCTGGAATTCGGCCTCGTTGTAGACTTGGCCATTGTCGCATGTGTACGTTTTCTTGGAAATCTTGACCACTCCGTACTTGGGGCAAACATCGCCGTTGCATGCAGGAGCTTGCGTTCCTGTAGTCGTTTCTTCTACGCAAGTCACTCCGTCACTGCATTTGTATGTAACAGTTCCGTCTTTGGACATGGATGGTTCGCAAGTCGGTTTGTTCGGCACCCCATACTTAGCGATGATTTGAGTAAATGAACTTGAACTTTCAGGGCGTATTACGCCATATTTTGCAACAATCTGGGAGAAGGAACTAGAACTGGAACTCTTGGGGCGAATTACGCCGTATTTGGCGGCAATCTGGGAGATGGAGTCGGAGATGGTGACGGAATCGGTGATAAACGGACCGCAGATGTCCGAGGGGCATCCGTACAGGTCGACAGGCTCGTCCAAATGACTGTTGCTGGAACGGGGCTTTTTGACACTGGAACTGCTTTTGGCACTGCTGGCAGGCTCGGAGCTAGAACTCGAAACGCTGCTGGCGGTGCTTTCGGCGCTGGATTCCTCGCTTGCTTCTTCTGCGCTGGACGCTGCGCTCTTGGCTGATTCGCTGGATGCGGCGCTTGTTGTGCTAGAAGCAGCATTGCCGTGAGATTCACTACTCGGGTTCGAGGAACTGCTGGCCGCACTTTTTGCGCTGGACGTTGCACTTGCGGCTGCAACACTGGAAGTGGCACTCTTGGCCGTTTCGCTAGAGGCTGCACTTTTCGCTTTAGAACTAGAAGAGCCCCCCTCCCCTTCGGTATTCTCGTTGATGGAACTGGACGGAGTATCCTCGTTCACTGCAACGGGACCGGATGCGGTTTCGTCGCAGCTGGCCCAGAAGAACCCGGTCAGGGCAATGGCAATTTTTTTCCAGTGTTTGTAAAGCATTTTTTTTGTTCCTTTCGGTTTGTTGACGTTACAAATCCTTTTTAACGAACACGCCGTAGAGCGGAGCAGGAAGAGGTTCCGTTATTTCGTACTTGTCGTTGAATTCCTCTTCGGTAAGATCAGCAAACAGACTCTTGTAGGTTTTCTTCCCATCTTTTTCTTCAATGATGAATGAATCGCCATTGGCACATTCTACTTCGGTCCCGAATACTTCGCATGAAATTTTTCTTGTTTTCTTGGAATAACGGGTCAGGAATTCGGCCTCGTTATAGACTTTACCGTCACACATATAGGTCTTTTCGCTGATGGAGACAATTCCATAATCAGGACAAATTGTTAAGAGACCTTCTTCTGTTTCCTCGGTATCGCAGGGAAGACTTCCACTAATTTCTCTCTCTGATTCAACGCAGATTACGCCGTCTTCACAACGGAGTGTGGTTTGGCGAGTCGACGAATTTACATTTGTAGCATCGTTTGTTTCGGTTGTTAAATTGTCTGGATAGCAGGGCGTTCTTGCTGGTTCGGTAGATGACGATGATACGTCCATGTCAATTCTAACCCCATAAAGAGCAATTGCATGCATGCCTTCAAAGCTGTCGCTGGAAGATTGCACTTGCTCTGCCGAGCTGGATGCAGCACTAGAACTCGAAGTTTGACTCGCTTCGCCTGTATTACCTGTTTCGGAACTAGAACTGGGAGTTAAGGTATTCTCGATGCTGGAACTGGATTGCTCAGGATCGGGATTATTAGCTACTGCAACTGGAGCAACAGAAGTAGAGTCATCACAGCCCACCCAAAAAAACGCAGTCAACGCTAACGCGACCTTTTTCCAGTGTCTGTAGAACATGTCGAAAACTCACTTTCTCTCTCTAACATACAATATAACTTCTCTATTCCATAAAAAAACAAAAAAAAACATTTTAATGACCTAAATCATGCTTTTTTGCATGTAGATTGTTTCTGAAAAACATTTTCTAAAAAATTCCATTGCTCTATCATGCGTTTTGCTTAATAAATGGCAAATTTGCGCTCCCGCTATGACAAAATGCAATGGAAAAAAATATAAACAAGCCTATTTCTTTAAATCCGGTTAATATATTATTAGCAATATTGTCAACACTTCAAATCCTACAAGGGGTTGGTTATGAGAAAAAGATATCTGTTGCCGCTTGCTTCGGCGTTTTTCGCCCTATGGGCATGCGGTAGTGAAGAAGATTCCAACGTTACACAGCCACAGCAAGATCCCGTTGAACAGCAGGTCGTTGATGCTGTCAAGGCCGCTTTAGGGCCCAACGTAAACATGGATTCACTCAAGACTGCTAATCCGGGCTTTATTGATTCTATTCGCTCCGTTATCACTTTGATGGCAAATTTTGAGACGAATTTAAATTCTTCGTCTTCGGTTGACGCCATTGATGGATTGTCCTCTGGGACCCAGAATCCTTTAGAAACAGGCTCCTCGAGCTCAGACGCATCAACTCCCGCCAATCCAGCATCTTCGGGGATAAATCCTGCATCTTCTAGCGGAATTTCCAGCCCGGCATCTTCGGGCAACGCCCCTGTTGCAGGGAGTTCTTCGTCTAGCGAGCGCGGTCATCACCATCATGGCAGTTCCTCCTCGTCCGGCCCGGCTGCGGATCCGGCTTCCTCGTCGGTGGCTCCTTCGCCCACTTCGACTCCCTCTACGCAGGCTGGTTCGGACTTCGTGGAAGACCACCGCAGCGAATGCCAGATCGGCAATATCCCCTCTAGCGTAAACAACGCCAAGCTCCCGGACCCGTTTATGGGCCTCGACGGCAAGAGAATTTCCTCGAAGGCCGACTGGAAGTGCCGTCGTGAAGAACTCGGTGCCATGTTCGAAAAGCTCATGTTCGGTACAAAGCCGCGTAACCCGGAAAAGGTCGAAGGTTCTTACTCCGGCGGAAAGCTCACCATCAAGGTGACGGACAAGGGCAAATCCGGCAGTTTCTCCGTGAAAATCAGCAACGCGGGTACGAAGGACAAGCCGAAGCCGGCCATGATTGGTTTTGGCGGTGGCATGATGGGCGGTTGCGGAAGCCTTGGCAATGCAACGAACGGTCTCGACATCGCTCAGATTACTTTCAACCCGGATGACGTCGCCCCGGAAAGCGGTGGCGGCATGTTCTTCCAGCTTTATAACCAGGGCCAGGGCACCATCATTGCATGGGCATGGGGCGTGAGCCGCATTATTGACGCTCTTGAAAAGACTCCGGAAGCGGGTATCGACGTGAAGCACCTCGCCATGACAGGTTGCTCTCGCTGGGGCAAGGGTACGCTCGCTGTGGGTGCATTTGACGAACGTATCGCTCTCACGATTCCGCAGGAATCCGGTTCTGGTGGCGCTTCCCTCTGGCGTGTGGGCGCCCAGGTCAACAGGCAGAAGGGCAAGCAGTTCGTGCAGGGCCTGAACAGCGCCGGTACCGAAGGTAAGTGGATGATTTCTTCCTTCAAGAACTACGACGGCAAGGAAAATACGCTCCCGTTCGACCAGCACATGTTGGTTGCCATGGTTGCCCCGCGTGCGCTTCTCATCTTGGATAACGCCGGCCAGGAATGGCTTGGCGAAGTTCCGTCGAACTACTGCGGACAAGCTTCTAAGGAAGTCTATGACGCTCTCGGTGCAACAGAAAATTACACCTACAGCCAGGAAGGCGGCCATGGTCACTGCCAGCTTCCGAACGGACAGTTCGACGAAGTCAAGGACTTCATGAACAAGTTCTTGCTCGGCAAGGATGCCAAGACGGGTAAGATTGATTACAGCAAAAACACTCAGACCATCGATTTCAAGAAGTCTGAATGGATTGACTGGGATACCCCGACACTGAACTAAAAGATATTTTTTTGTCTCCCCATATAAAGGCATAGGCTCATAGAGGCTTATGCCTTTTCTGTTTTACCCCTTTTTTCTATCTTTACGCTCGTAAGAAAAAATAACGAGGTGACTAATGCTTATTCTTCGTGGTACGCCGGCTCTGTCGGATTTCCGTCTCCAGAAACTTTCTTCCGATTTCAAGGCTGCGGGGCTCTCTGTTGCTTCCGTTTACGCTGAATTCCTGCACGTGGTGGATTTGTCCGCCGACTTGACCGATGCAGAAACCGAAACCTTGAAGAAGGTGCTGCACTACGGTCCGGCCCGCGAACCCAAGGCTCTCGAAGGCGAACTCTTTGTGGTGTGCCCGCGTCCGGGTACCATCAGCCCGTGGAGCTCCAAGGCGACCGATATCGCTCACATCTGCGGTCTCCCGGCCATCAAGCGCATCGAACGCGCGATTGCCTACTACGTGAAGTTTGACGGCGCTGTTCCGGCTGGCGCTCGCGAAAAGATTTCTGCTAAGATTCACGACCGCATGACGCAGGCCGTTTTCGCTGACACCGCTTCGCTCGAAGTCCTCTTCAGCAAGGAAGAACCGCGTCCGCTGAACGTGATTCCGGTGCTCGACCAGGGCCGCGACGCCCTCGTGAAGGCCGACAAGGAAATGGGCCTCGCGCTTTCTCCGGACGAAATCGACTACCTCGTGAAGAACTTCACCGAGCTCAAGCGCAACCCGACCGACGTGGAACTCTACATGTTCGCGCAGGCCAACTCGGAACACTGCCGCCACAAGGTGTTCGGTGCCGAATGGACCATCGACGGCGTGAAGCAGGACAAGTCCTTGTTCCAGATGATCAAGAACACCTACCAGCTCCACAACTCCAACATCTTTAGCGCCTACAAGGACAACGCCGCCGTGATGAAGGGCGCTGTCGCCGGCCGCTACTACGCCGACCCGCGCAACAACAAGTACGACTTCCACAACGAAGAAGTCGACATCCTCATGAAGGTCGAGACCCACAACCACCCGACGGCCATTTCTCCGTTCCCGGGTGCCGCTACCGGTAGTGGTGGCGAAATCCGTGACGAAGGTGCCACGGGTAAGGGGTCCAAGCCGAAGGCCGGCCTCACGGGCTTCAGCGTCTCGAACCTCAAGCTTCCGGGTGCAGTCCAGCCTTGGGAAAAGGACTTTGGTAGCCCGTCCCGCATTGCTTCCGCCCTCGACATTATGATTGAAGGCCCGCTCGGCGGTGCCGCGTTCAACAACGAATACGGCCGTCCGAACATCCTCGGTTACTTCCGCACTTTCGAACAGGAAGTCGACGCCCAGAACGGCAAGGAAGTCCGCGGTTACCACAAGCCGATTATGTTGGCCGGTGGCTTGGGCAACATCAAGCACCAGCATATCGAGAAGGGCCACATCGACCCGGGTGACCACCTGATTGTGCTCGGCGGTCCGGCGATGCTTATCGGCCTCGGTGGTGGTGCTGCCAGCTCCGTGCAGAATGGTGCCGGTAACGAATCTCTCGACTTTGCCTCCGTGCAGCGTGAAAACCCGGAAATGGAACGCCGCTGCCAGGAAGTCATCGACCGCTGCTGGGCGATGGACGAAGAAAACCCGATTACCTTTATTCACGACGTGGGTGCAGGTGGACTTTCCAACGCCTTCCCGGAACTCGTGAACGATGGCGGCTTGGGCGGTAAGTTTGAACTCCGCAACGTTCCCAACGACGAGCCGGGTATGAGCCCGTTCGAAATCTGGAGTAACGAATCCCAGGAACGTTACGTTATCGCTATTGCGGGTGACAAGCTCGACGTGTTCGATGCGATTTGTAAGCGTGAACGCTGCCCGTACGCTGTGGTTGGCGAAGCCATTCCTGAAAAGCACCTGACGCTTACCGACAAGCACTTCGGCACGACACCGATTGACATGCCGCTCGGCGTTCTCCTCGGCAAGCCGCCCCGCATGATCCGTAACGAAAAGAGCCAGAAGCGCCCGCTGAACTCTACCGTGGTTCCGGCCGATGCCTCCATCAAGGATGTGGCTCACCGCGTGCTTGCAAACCCGACCGTCGCCGACAAGACGTTCCTTATCTCCATCGGTGACCGTTCCGTGACGGGTATGATTTGCCGCGACCAGATGGTTGGCCCGTGGCAGGTTCCGGTTGCTGACTGCGCTGTGACGAGCGCAACTCTCAATACTTACGAAGGTGAAGTCATGAGCATGGGCGAACGCGCTCCGATTGCCTTGATTTCTCCGGCTGCCGCTGCTCGCATGACGGTGGCTGAATCCCTCACGAACATGGCTGCCGCCTGCGTGCCCGATATGGGCCGCGTAAACTTGTCCGCAAACTGGATGGCTACGCCGAACTACGAAGGCGACGGCGCCGACCTTTACGAAGCCGTGAAGTCCATCGGTATGGAACTCTGCCCGGATCTCGGCATTACGATTCCGGTGGGTAAGGACTCCATGAGCATGAGCACGGTCTGGTCCGACGACAAGGGCAACCACCGCGTGACGGCTCCGATTTCGCTGGTCATCAGTGCCTTTGCTCCTTGTGCAGACGTGCGCAAGACGCTCACTCCGCAGTTGCTGCAGGATAAGGATTCGACGCTCGTGCTCGTTGACCTCGCTCGCGGCAAGAATCGTATGGGCGCCTCCATCGCAGCTCAGGTTTACAACAACCTCGGTGACAAGGCTCCGGATGTGGACAGCGCCAAGGAACTCCGCGCCTTCTTCGAGACCATCCAGAAACTCAATGCGGCCGGCAAGATTATGGCCTACCACGACAAGAGCGATGGCGGCCTCTACACGACTCTCGCCGAAATGGCGTTCGCTGGCCACGTTGGCGTGACGCTCGACGCAGCCTCTCTCAAGGGCAACCTCATTGACGCTTTGTTCAACGAAGAACTCGGTGCCGTTCTCCAGGTGAAGAATGCCGACCTCGCTGCTGTGCGCGACGCATTTGCCGCTGCCGGTCTCGGTGATACGGTTTCTGAAATCGCGACGCTCAACGACACTTACAACCTGGTCATCGGCGACTACGCCGAAGGCCTCTCGGATCTCCGCGCCATCTGGAGCGACACGACCCGCCGCATCGCGGCCCTCCGCGATAACCCGGATTGTGCCGAAAGTGAATACACGCTCAAGCTGGAACAGGACAATCCGGGTATCACGCCGAAGGTTACCTTCGACGTGGCGGCGGGTGCAAAGGTCGTGAAGGACTACGCCAGCCGCCCGAAGATGGCTATCCTGCGTGAACAGGGCGTGAATGGCGAACTCGAAATGGCTGCCGCCTTCCAGAAGGCTGGCTTCGAATCCATCGACGTTCACATGACCGACATTCTCGAAGGCCGCGTAAGCCTCAAGGACTTCAACGGTCTCGTGGCATGCGGTGGCTTCAGCTACGGTGACGTTCTCGGTGCTGGCGAAGGCTGGGCCAAGAGCATCCTCTTCAACCCGAAGGCCCGCGCTGAATTCGAGGCCTACTTCAACCGCAAGGATACTTTCACGCTCGGCGTTTGCAACGGCTGCCAGATGGTCTCCAACCTCAAGGACTTGATTCCGGGCGCCAAGCACTGGCCGCGCTTTGTGCAGAACCTCTCCGAACGCTTCGAAGCCCGCTTCTGCACGCTCAAGGTCGATGACACTCCGGCCGTGCTCCTCAAGGGCATGGCAGGCTCTGTACTCCCGATTGCGGTCGCACACGGCGAAGGCCGCGCGGAATTCGCTAGCCGCGAAGCCGCCGAAGCCTGCCTCAAGACTGGTCTCGTGGCGCTGCGCTATGTGGACGGCAAGCACGAATACACCGAACGCTACCCGCTGAACCCCAACGGCTCTCCGTTCGGCATCAACGGCCTCTGCTCCGAAGACGGCCGCGCCCTCGTGATGATGCCGCACCCGGAACGCGTATTCCGTACCTGCCAGTACTCTTGGCACCCGGCAGACTGGGGCGAAGACGGTCCGTGGATGCAGCTGTTCCGCAACGGCCGCATTTTCGTGAGCTAAGGCACCAGAGCCAGCCCAAAAAACACGCCCAAACAACACAAAAAAATCCGTTCCTCGCCCATTGCGAAACGGATTTTTTATTTCTACGAAAAAAAGATGTTCTCGTTTAAATTACATCTTCTTAAAATACAATCTATTTGTATTTTATTAAATAAGATAAAAGCTATATGGTATTGTATGAAAAAATTCTTTTTTAGTCTGCTAATATTTTTACCGTTTACATTTTGGGGCTGTACTTATGGCGAACGCTGCGATGTGACAAATCAGGCCGATCTAGAGTATTTGTGGTGCCCGAAATTAGACACTGCAATTGTGGACTGGATGCCGAAATTAGAGCTTTTAACTCCATATTACAAAAATTGGGCTGATTGCGAGCGATTTGAGAACATCTATGTACCCCAGCATGAGCAAATACATCTATGTGAAAACAATTCCGTAGTGGGAAAAATGAGTTTAAATCTAGGCGCACTAATGGGATCTTATAAAAATGATAGCAATGTCGTCACATTACAGATATATGCCGGAGTCATTCATGATAATGGAGCAGAAAGTAACTTTTATGACGATATCGCAAAAGTATTCTTCGATATATACGGTTGCACGGAATATGGATGTCAAAACGCAAAGAAAGTCCATGTTTATATAAAAGAAGGTCTTTCCTTCTATTTCCACTGGTTTTATGACCAGCCTGAGGAAGAAAAACGGATTACATTTGACAAGTGGTTTCCCCCAGACAGTTTTAAAATTGTTGAAACGAATTCTAAACCGCCATCGGCCTCAGATGGCTATTACCGATATCTTCATTTCCGCTTAAATGTTGATGCACCATCAATAAAAACGACAATTAAAGTATGGTGTGACAGTAATTGCTATAACACTTGGAACACTCCAAATACAAGTTTCCCAATAGGGGGATAAACAGCAAGGAATCGTCTTTCTTTTAAGGCAAAACACCCCGCCACTTTTTAAGTGACGGGGCATTTTTTAAAGGTTTGTCATTCTGACACCGAAGGTGGTATAGAATTGTTGCCAATTCATTGGCATACAATTCTTAAGCTCACCTGGGCTAAGAATCCAAGACTGAAATTGGGGTTCGCAATGACAATCCTGCCTACTGTCTACTTCCTACTCGTAGCACCGCTACGACACCAGCATCATGGAGAACACCATGACGAACAGCGCGACGGTTTCGCCGACGCCCAAGACCATCAGGTAGTTCACGAGGCCCTTGCCGGTTTCGCCGAGGGCGTTGCAGGCGTCCGCAGCGGACTTGCCCACGTACCAGGCAGAAGCCATCATGCCGATGCCACCGAAGATGCCGACACCCAGGTATGCAGCCCAGTTGGCCGGAGCCGCCTGGGACTTGTTCAGGATGTACATCATCAGGAGCATGCCGTAGATTGTCTGCGCAATCGGCGCGCCCACGAAGATGAGCAGCGTAAACAGCGCGTTCTTACCCTTGAGATACGCCTTCTTCCAGGCCCCGATGGCCGCCATGCCGGCAGTCCCGCAGCCCAGCGCAGAACCCACCGCGGCAAGGCCCAAGGCCGCCACCGCGCCGAGTTTCGCGAGCGTTAAAAGTTGAGCTTGATCCATACGTGTTACCTCGCTGGATTAAAGCACCATCATGGAGAACACGAGAACGAACAGGGCCACGGTTTCCACGATACCGAGCACCATCAGGTAGTTCACCATGCCCTTGCCGGTTTCACCGAGGGCGTCGCAAGCCACAGCTGCGGACTTGCCCTGGTACCAGGCAGAAGCCATCATGCCGAGACCGCCGAAGATACCGGCGCCGAGGCAGCCGCCCCAGTTGGTAAAGCCGGATTCAGCAGCCTTGCTCAGGATGAAGTTCATCAAAAGCATGCCGTAAATCGTCTGGGAAATCGGGGCACCCACGAACACCAGGAGTGTGAAGAGGGCGGACTTGCCCTGGGCATAAGCCTTCTTCCACATCGTGATGGCGGACATACCGGCCGTTCCGCAACCAAGGGCAGAGCCCATAGCCGCAATGCCAAGCGCAGCTGCAGCACCCATTTTAGCGAGAGTCACCATTGTATTCGGTTCCATTGTTTTTTCCTCATTAAGTAGCGGGAATCATCCCTTGGTTTAATTTTTTTGCTTGGCGAAGGGGGCGAAGGCAAATCCGCTCCATTCCTGGCCAAGTCCATTTGAAAATTCGAGTGTATTCAGACGTACCGCGTGGACCGCGACGCCCATGACCGCAAGCGCGATGTTCAGGCCATGCACGAAGAGCAGCAAGAAGGCTGCACCGGCGATACCGACAGCGGAGCCAAACAGCGGCGAAAGCATGTCGTTGAACGCCTCGGCGATGGCAGCACCGGACATGCCCACAGCGAACAGACGGATGTAACTGATCACGTCGGTAAAGCTGTTCACCACGTCGAGCACGAGCATCGGGATGCTGATGAAGTCCTGTTTGAGGCGCTTCGGCGGAACGGTAAAGAGCACCAGGAGAACGGCTTCCACGATGAACATCGGGATGACGAACTTCGGCATGTCGATACCGAGCACCATCTGGCACGCAAGGAAGAACATCACCCAGCAGCCGATAAGCCAGCCCACCTGCGCCATGAACGTGGAGTCCTTGCGCTTGATGCGCACGCAGACGTTCCACACGTGAGCGATACTCAGGTGGACCACGGCGATGCAGAAGCAGAACAGCTGGATATGCTGCATCTGGGAAGCACCTGCGGCCTTCGGCACGAAGCTTTCGGGCAGAATCGTGATCGACTGGGCGAAGGCCTTGTAGGCTTCGAACTTCGCAGGGTCAGTCGGGGCACTGGTGCGGATCCAGAGCATCGCGTTCTTCAGCGGTTCAGGCAACCAGCCGTAGTTGGTGATGTCCAGGTAATACGTCCACCCCGCAAGCGCCGGAGAAAGCCCGAGGAAGCTTGCGTTGATGACACCCCACACGATGGTGGCGATGCTCATGAGGTAGATAAAGTGGAAACCAGCAGGGTTCGCCTTCGGCATCTTTTTGCGGGCAAAGAGAGCCAGACCGAGGAACAACAGGCCGTAAGCCGAGTCGCCCACAATCATCGCAAAGAAGATGCTGAAGAAGCAAAGGAACACGGCCGACACGTCCACTTCCTTGTACCCCGGCGAAATGCCGATGATGTCGTACAGGAACTGCATGGGGCGGCTGAGTTTGCTGTAGGTCAACAGCGTCGGGATATCGTCGCCGTCGGCGGGGTCGTCCACCAGGAGGCCCCAGCCGTGTTCGCGGGCGGCCTTCTCGAGTTCGCCGACACGCGGAGCCGGGCAGAAGCCCTGCACGGCAGCGACGTTCTTGTCGCCCACCATCGAGGCCTCGGCTTCGACCATGCGGTAGTCGTCACCCACTTCGAGGAGTTTGTCTTCGATAGATTCCCTGACGCCCGAAAGTTCACCCAGGCGTTTTTCGACGCGGGCAAGCGTTTCCTTGGCTTTCGCTTCCATTTCGCGGTATTCGGCAAGCGACTTCTGCGGCATCGAGATTTCGGTGAAGTTGCCCTTCACGGCGACAGGGGCTTCTCCCCTGCTCACGACAGCCACGTACTTGCCGTTTTCATCCTGGCCGAATTCCTCGACGACACCTTCGCCATCGACTTCGAACGGGATTTTACCGGCATGGAGCTGGTAGAGTTTGACAAAGATACCCTTCGCCTGCAGGGCTGCTGCCGTTGCAGGGTCCAGGTTCTTGAACATGGAAAGTTTGGTGAGTTCCTCTTCGGCCTGTTCCTTGTCGATTTCCGCCTGCTTGCTTTCGGCAACCAGGTTCTGGATTTCATCGATAAGGCTTGCAGCCGGAGCGGCATCCTTCACGGGAGTCACACCCTTCGGGGCTTTTTCGGGCACCACTTCCAAGGCCTTCTGCACACGGTTCATCTCGCCGCGGGCCTTGTTCAGCTTGGCGCCTGCTGCCGCCTGCAAGGGCGTGAGGTGCAAAATTTCAAGCGTACGGAGCGCCTGGAGCGTCTCTTCAACTGCACCTGCAACCGTCAGCACCGTCACTTTCTTCATAGGAGTAATCATGCGGCGGCCTCCTTCGCGAGTGCATCCTGGGCAGCGGTACGGGCGGTGGCCTTACCCTTCGCAAGCTTGCTGCGGGCAACGCCGGACGTCTGCTGGTCGCCCAGGAAGATGTTGATGACGCGGATATTTTCCTTCGCTTCGGGAATCTTCACCTTTTCGAACAGGTTCACGCGCTGGCTCGTGGTACGCAGTTCCTTCGAGAGGAGTTCGTACTGCTTTTCGAGCACGCGGCGTTCGAGACGCAGCGATATCAGGCCCTGGAGGCTTCTGATACCGTCGTCCAGCCACACGGGCGTGGTGAAGAAATCCGGAATGGCGATATTAAAGTCTACCCCGTCGTATGTCGGAATCTTCACGCCGGCGATGTTACCTTCGCCCTGGCGCACTTCCTTCACCGACAGGTACTTTGACCATTCGATGGGTTCGGCAAACAGCGAAATCCAGGAAGCCATGCTCTTGCGGAGCTTGTCCTCCTCTTCTCGCTTAGCCATCACCCTCTCTTGGAGCGTGCGCATTTCCATCTGCAGCTGCTGCTTTTTGAGCAGCAACGTCGGCAGATAGCGCTGGAAGCGCTTCAATGCGTCGCGTTCCGCCTTGAGGGCGTTTTTAGTTAACTTGACCTTCGCCATATTACCCCTTCTTGGGCCAATATTCGTTGATCATCTTGGTCGGAATACCCGTTTCTTCGGGTGCGAAACAGTCGGCAAGGATTTCCCAGCCAAGGTCCAGAGCCTTTTCCAGCGGAATGTTGACGGAAAGGTCCATCATTTCGCTTTCGAAACGCTGGCCATACTTCAACAGCTTCTGGTCCCAGTTACTCATGTTGAAGCCCATGGACTGCTTTTCCAAAGTTTCCTTGTAGCTTGCGTACAGCTGGATCATGGTGTTCATGATGGTACGGTGGTCGCTACGGGTCTTGCCGTTCACCTGCTGTTTCAAACGAGACAGGGAACCGAACGGTTCGATACGGCCCTTACGCAGGTAGAACTGACCTTCGGTAATGTAACCGGTGTTGTCCGGAACCGGGTGGGTCACGTCGTCGCCAGGCATGGTCGTCACGGCAAGGATAGTGATGGAGCCCGAACCTTCGAAGTCCACAGCCTTTTCGTAACGGCTGGCAAGCTGAGAGTAAAGGTCGCCAGGATAACCACGGTTCGACGGAATCTGTTCCATCGTAATGGCGATTTCCTTCATGGCGTCTGCAAAGTTCGTCATGTCGGTGAGGAGCACGAGCACGTTCTTGCCTTCGGTAGCGAACTTTTCAGCCACAGCGAGGGATGCATCCGGCACGAGCAAGCATTCCACGATCGGGTCAGAGGCGGTGTGCATGAACATCACCGTACGGGAAAGAGCACCGTTCTTTTCGAGGAAGTCCTTCAGGTACAGGTAGTCATCGTGCTTCAGGCCCATGCCGCCGAGGATAATCACGTCCACTTCGGCCTGCAATGCGATACGGGCCAAAAGTTCGTTGTACGGTTCACCGGCAATGGAGAAAATCGGGAGCTTCTGCGAAACCACGAGCGTGTTGAACACGTCGATCATCGGGATACCCGTACGCACCATCGTCTTCGGGATGATACGCTTGGCGGGGTTCACGGAAGGGCCGCCGATAGTAATGCGTTCGCCATCCACTTCGGGGCCGTTGTCGCGGGGCTTGCCGGCACCGTTAAACACGCGGCCTAGCAAGGCTTCGCTGTACGGGACCTTCATCGGTTCACCAAGGAAGCGCACTTCGGAGTCGGTCGAAATACCACGGGCACCTGCGAACACCTGCAAGTCCACCATGTCGCCGTCAATGCGGATCACGCGGGCAAGGGATGTTCCGAACGAGCTTGTCACCTGGGCAAGTTCCTGGTTTGCTACACCTTCGGCGCGGAGCGTAATCACGGAACCGGCGATGCGTTCAATACGATGGTATGCCACATTATGCATTAGCGGAAACCTCCTTCACGGAAGCGAAAATACTTTGTTCAAGGTCCTTGAATTCCTGGGAATCGAACTTGACGCGGTTCCAGTCCTTCGTCGATTGAGTGAGCTTGAGGAAGAACGTACGGGCGACGTCCTTCTCGCTGAACTTCATCGGGGTCTTGAGGATGGTGTAAACCTTGTCGAACACGTACTTCTGACGTTCGGCGGAGCAGGCGGCGTCGATTTCGTTATAGGCGTCCTGCTGCAGGTAAACGGCATCGAGGTATTCGGACTTCAGGTAAATCACGAAATCATCGATAGAAGTACCTTCTTCGCCCACCACCTTCATCATGTTGTTCACGTCCACGCCGTTCGCGAGGATGTGACGGGCTTCGGCAACCTTCTTGCTATCGATGATGCCTTCATACTTGGACCAGGAATCCAGCGGGTGGATTGCCGGGAAGCGGCGCTGGTCGGAACGTTCACGGCTAAGGCCGAGGAATGCGCCCACCACCTTCAAGGTAGCCTGGGTCACCGGTTCTTCGAAGTTACCACCTGCAGGCGACACGGAACCGCAAATCGTTACGGAACCGGTAGAGCCGTCCTTCAGGCGAACCACACCACCGCGTTCATAGAAGGCGGCAATCACGGATTCAAGGTAAGCCGGGAAGGCTTCTTCGCCCGGAATTTCTTCCAGACGGCCGCTCATTTCACGCAAGGCCTGTGCCCAACGAGAGGTAGAGTCAGCCAAGAGGAGCACGTTCAGGCCCATCTGGCGGTAGTATTCGGCGAGAGTCACGCCCGTGTACACGGAAGCTTCACGAGCAGCCACCGGCATCGAAGACGTGTTACAAATAATCAGCGTACGTTCCATGAGGGACTTGCCGGTACGCGGGTCAATCAGTTCAGGGAATTCGCGGAGGGTTTCCACCACTTCACCTGCACGTTCACCGCAAGCGGCCAAGATCACGATATCCACGTCGGCGTAGCGACTCATGAGCTGCTGGAGCACGGTCTTGCCGGCACCGAACGGGCCCGGCGTACAGAACGTACCGCCCTGCATCACGGGGAAGAACGTATCGATAATGCGCTGCTGCATGGTCAGAGGCTTGCTCGGACGGAGGCGTTCTTCGAAGGCCTTGATCGGCATCTTCACCGGCCAGGTCTGCACCATCGTCACGTCCTGGGTTTCGCCCTTGTCGTTCTTGAGCTTGGCGACCACATCTTCAACCACATGTTCGCCAGCGGCAGCAACCGATTCAACAGTCCACTTGCCGAGCAGGCGGAACGGCACCATGATGCGGTGCGTGAACACGCCTTCGGGAACAGTGCCGAGCGTATCGCCCGCAACAACCACATCGCCCACCTTGGCGACCGGGGTAAATGCCCACTTTTTATCGCGCGGGAGCGCCTTCAAATATTTACCGCGCTGCAGGAAGAAGCCGCATTCTTCGGCAAGCTTCGGGAGCGGGTTCTGCAGACCGTCAAAGACCTGGGTCAAAAGGCCGGGGCCAAGTTCTACGGACAAAAGTTCGCCGGTGAATTCCACCTCGTCACCCGTCTTGAGCCCCGTGGTGTCTTCGAACACCTGGAGTTCGGCGTAGTCACCGCGAATACGGATGACTTCGCTCTTAAGGGGGATAACTTCGGACTTGCCGTCCTTGTTTTTCTGGGTAAGCTTGGCATACGCCACTTCGTTCTGGGACACGGCGGTTTCGAACTTGACGCGGATCAAGTTTCCGTTCACGCCGATGATTTTTCCGATACTAGCCATTGAAAATGGACCTCCGGTCATTCCTGCTCAGCCGTAGAGGCGTATGCAGGGTCGTTTGCATTAATAACATTCAAAACAGCGCTGTCGCCGGCTTCTTCAGTCAGGCGGGCCCAGCGTTCACAAATTTTCAGCTTGATCGCATATGCGTAAACATGCTTGACAGTCCCCTCGCCTACACCGGCAAGGCAGTCCACAAGCCAGAAACGGGCCTTGTCGATATCCTGCTCTTTTTCCATAGGATTCGACTTGGCAAACGCGTCCTGAATCATCTTCGCGAAAGTGACATCGTAGCCCGGGAAGGACTTGTCCGTAAAACGGACATCGGGCCCCCACGCAGCAGCGCGGAGCCTGCCCGAAACGTTCTTCATCTGGATTTCGTGGGCCTTGTAGGCACGAACGAACTCGTCGTCACATTCTTCGCATTCACCGTCATCGAGCACGGCGTCCAGGGCCGCAAGTTCCGGCTCGGACAGCACACCGACGCAGCGGTGACGGAACTCTTCCATGGAGAGGGGCGGAACATCGCCCATCTCAAGCATCGGAAGAGACGCCATCAGGTAAGAAGGAGAGCTCATCGCTAACCTACTTGGCCTGGGCAGCGGCGTTTACAACGCGGGAAAGTTGAGGACGGAGCAGGGCCGAGAGAGCATCGGCCATGGCAGCTTCGGTAAATTCGTGGGTGACCTTTCCGCCGTCGAGCTTGATGCGGAAGCCGAACTTGACGCCCTTGTCGCTTTCGACCTTGACGCCCTTGCCGAGTTCCTTGGCAAATTCGCCCGTAACAAAGGATGTAAGCTTCTTGGCATCGGCTTCGGAGAAGTCCACTTCGATGTCGGAGGAATAGTTCTTCGCAAGGGTCTTGAGCATGTCCTTCACGGTAGATTCGTCGAGGGACTTTTCCACCTGGAGGTTGAGCAGGTCCAAAATCATCTTTTCAAGATTCTTGCCCACAGAAAGGAGAAGGTCGCGGGCAGACTGTTCCAGGGTGCGTTCGCTGCGTTCGGTGAACGCTTCGGCGTCCTTGTCCGCCTTTTCAAGCTTTGCCGCGGCTTCGGCTTCGGCAGCCTTCACGATTTCGGCTGCTTTTTCCTTGGCGCGAGCGATAATAGCCGCTGCCTCGTTTTCTGCTTTATCTACGGCATCCTTCTGGATGCGTTGCATAAGGGCTTGCAAATCTTCTGCCATATATATCTCCAATATTCTTTTTCAGGCACGGGAAAAAACGTTTTCCCGAAAAAAGCCAAAAAGAATATACAAGCAAAAAAAACAAAAAGACAAAGTTTTTTTCGCAAAAAAACGGATGAATCAAAAAAGAATTTCCGCTTTTCGGATAAAAACGCAAAAAATGGCGAAGAAACGCAAAAAATGCAACCGAGTTGTCAAGGTGCACAGCCACAAGTAACTATAATTTTACCTTTTAAAGGGCGAAATTTCGGGAAAAACGGCCAAAAAAGTCAAAAATGCCCATTGCTCCGGAGTAAATTCAAAGTGCTTTTAATGGTACGTTTTACATTCATTTTAAAATGGACCGTATATCAAATTATATTTACGGCATGTTCTGGAAAAACAAAAGAGTAATCTGCGGTATAGCCGCAACATGTGTGGTCGTGGCGGTGAGTCTGGCCGTGTTTTGTGAACATATAAACGGGGAATTTTCCCGGCACGAGACGTTGCCACTCCTAAAAGCCCTGGACAGCGCAAACATGATGCTCGTGACACCCGAAGGGCTCGGGAAATATGCAAAAGGCAAGGTCATCGACGAACGCACTTACCAGAACTTTGTGCAGATGTTGCGCCTTGCCGACGCGAAGGAATCCCTGCAGGATACGTTCCATACAGAATGTTCGACAGGTCTGCGCGTACAGCTATTCAACGATACCTTGCCCGTCGCCGAGTTCCGCATTGCCGAAAAAATAGGTCGCATCGGGAACGATATCGGCGTATGGGAACCCGAGAAATCGGTCATAATGAAGAAAATCAACCAGTTCATGCGCAATCAGGGGGTAATCTTCAGGCCCTGTGCCGTTCGCGAAGATTCCACCTCGATGCAAGACGTGCTGGAAAGCATGATTTTTGAGTCCGATACCGCAATCAGAACTCCTCTCCTGGACATTGTGAAAAACGTAGACAGGGCGACACTCTCTTTCCCTAAAATTCTTTCACACGCCAATGAACTTGACAAGGAAAACATGAAGTCGCACCGCGTGGAACTTTCGCAAGAGCAGCTCACGGAATTTCTCAGCCTCCTCCGAGATTCCAAGAAGGAGTCTTTTGCCGGGGGGTGCCTGTGCCTCTCGAAAGCAACAGTCACGATGTACCGTGATTCCGTAAAAGTCTTAGAACTTAAAGTAGTCGGAACCCACTACGAGCAACTGGAAAAGCACCTTTTTGAAAGCAATTTCGGGGCAAGCGGGATATGGGAATCCTCAAACCCAGAGGCCATAGAATCATTCTTCAGGCGATTCAATCCTCAGCAAAAAGTGCACAACGATTCGGGCAAAGTGAATCACCCGAAGCACAGAGTCCGGGTGGGCGAAAAAGACCTTTAAATTCCAGCAATTTCCTTAGCCTTCGCCTCGATCTCGGCGATGGCTTTTTTGCGGCCTTCGGCAGAGTCTTCGTTGCCGAGCACGATGTTCACAAACACGGAACCTGCGACCACGGCGTACACGTGCTTGGAAAGCACCTTGGACTGCTCGCCGTTGCGGATGCCGAAACCGCCGAGCACCTTCGCGCCACCCTTACCCACAGTGTCGATAAAGTCGAGCGTTGCCTGGTCAATCGTGGTTTCGCTGCCGGTCGTGCCTGCACGGAGAGCCGCATAGATGTACTTGAACCCTGCAGAAGCCATCGTTTCGAGGCGTTCCTTCGTCATGCTGGGTGCTGCCACCGGGATGTTCTCGAGTCCGTGCTTCTTGCAGGCTTCGGTGAGGCCTTCGTCGCAATCGAACGGCAGGTCCGGAATGATGCAGGCGGAAACGCCCGCGTCCTTGCACATCTTCACGAAATTCTCAACGCCAGGCGTAAAAGCGAGCGAGCCGTAGGTCATGATGTAGATAGGCGTTTCGGGGTGGCGTTCGTGAATCTTCTTCACAACTTCAAGCCCTTGCTTGGTGGAGTAGCCCTTTTCAAGCGCGACAGTAGATGCCGTCTGGATAGCGGGACCGTCAGCACTCGGATCGCTGAAAGCAAGCTGGATTTCAAGGATGTTCGCGCCACCCTTCACGAGGGCATCGGCGATGGCGATAGAAGTTTCTGCGTCCGGGAACCCGGCAATGAGATGAGACATTAGGTTCATAATAAATTCTCGCGGCTTTGCCGCTGTTAAAAGGTTTTAGTAGGAAGTAGGAAGTTAGAAGTAGGAAGTGGGATACGGGACATCACTGTCTACTGTCTACTTCCTACTGTCTACTATTTATTCATTATCTCCGCGTCATGGATATCTTCGTTGTTTTCGAGGCGCTTGAGTTCCGCCTTCAGGAATTCCTTCCACTTTTCGGGGCGGAACACCGGGCTCGTGATAAAGATGTCCTTGTCACCGCGGCCACTCATGTTGATGACGAGCGCCTTGTCTTTCGGGAGTTCCTTCGCAATCTTCATGGCGGCGGCACCGGCGTGTGCGCTTTCGAGTGCGAACAAAATGCCTTCGTTGCGGGCGAAGAACTTGACCGCATCCAAGGCTTCCTTGTCAAGGATGCTCGTGAATTCCACACGTCCCGATTCACCGAGGGCGGCAAGCTGCGGGCCGATACCCATGTAGTCAAGCCCTGCAGAAATGGAGCGGGTCGGCAGCGACTGGCCGTCTTCGTCGATGAGGAAGCGGCTCTTGTAACCCTGCACAATTCCTTCGCGGCTCGCGTTACCCGTCATGCGGGAGGCGTTTTCGCCCATGTTCGGGCCAATGCCACCGGCTTCGGCACCGATCAGGCGCACGTTCTTGTCTTCGATAAACGGAGTGAACACGCCGATGGAGTTGCTTCCGCCACCCACGCAGGCGACGATCGCGGCAATGTTGATGTTACGTTCGGCAGCCTGGCGCTTGACTTCTTCGCCGATGATGGACTGGAACGTACGGACAATATCCGGGAACGGAGCAGGGCCGAGGGCAGAACCAAGCACATAATGAGTGTTCTGGAAGTTCGTGGCCCAGTCGCGCATCGCCTCGTTCACGGCATCCTTCAGGGTGCGGCTGCCGCTCGTGACCGGCACGACCTTCGCACCGTACATTTCCATGGTGGCCACGTTCGGTTGCTGACGGCGAACGTCAACCTCGCCCATGTACACGACGCATTCAAGGCCGAGCTTCGCACAAGCGGCGGCGGTGGCGAGCCCGTGCTGACCTGCACCCGTTTCGGCGATGATGCGGGTCTTGCCCATCTTCTTAGCAAGCAAGCACTGACCGATGGCGTTGTTGATCTTGTGGGCGCCCGTGTTGGCGAGGCCTTCGAGCTTGATGTAGATCTGCGCACCGCCCAGGAGTTCGGTCGCCGTCGGGGCGAAGTACAGCGGAGTCTCGCGCCCGATGTAGTCGCGCTGGATGATGCGGAGCTCCTCGAGGAATTCCGGATCGTGGATGTACTTGTTGAATGCCGTTTCGAGGTCGTCGAGCGGGCGGCGGATGATTTCGGCAACATACTTGCCGCCGAACTTGTCAAAGAAACCGTTGTTGGAGGTAATCATAGTGGTTAGTAAACAGTGGTTGGTGATTAGTGGCTGGGGTTAAACGGGAAAAAAATTAAGGCTTCCGGAGAGTCCGAAAGCCTTTTGCAAACACTTGATGAAATCGGCAAAACCGGACTCTATGTTCTAGAGCCCCACCACCAACGGTTGAAACGGATTGCTTCATTCATCTTCATGGCGCATAATTTAGGAATGTCTTTTTTCGCTGGCAAGGGGTTGCCTTTAGAAAAACGAAAAAAAGGAAGGCTTCCGGTGTGTCCGGAAGCCTTCTGTTAAACACTTGATGAAATTGGCAAAGCCAAAATCCCGTTTCGAGAACTTCATCGCAAGCTGCGCAAGCGTCGAAGCGGATTGCCAATTTCATCTTTATGGTAAGCAATATATATACTAATTCGTTGTCTGTCAATAGGTTATAAACAGATTTTTGTAAAAAAATATTACGATTACGTCCAAATTACGCATTAAATGCAATAAAACGCATTTTCTTTTTTTTGCATTAATATATATTTACAACTACTTCGTTTGGAGCCCGCCCATGAACAAGACCTTGTTTATATTGGTCATCGCATTAACCATAGTCACATCCTACGCAGACAATCCTTGCGTGCAGCTATGCGTAGATTGCACCTCAACCCCCGAAAACGAGACCTGTCAAAAAGTAGACCAAGTCTGCGGCAGTTGCACCCTCATTCTCGACAGCCTGCAAAAGCGAAGCGACTCTCTGGAACAAGTAAGAGTGCAAGATTCCATCGCACAAGAACAAAAACTCGCCTTCCGAAAAGAGCAAATCCGAGCCCTTGCCACTGCGATACGGGAAAACAGCACCGCAAGCACAAACCTGTTCAAAGTAAACATCACTAATGGCACATTTCTAAACCTGACCAAGGAAAACGGGACCCAAGAAAAAGCAAAGACAACTCCTGTACAAGAGAAAACAGACACAATCAGTTTCCTCCCACCCCTAAGCGAAGAATGCAGAAACCTCTGTGAAACATGCGAGAACACAGCCGACAAAAACAATCCCGTTTGCACAAAAGTTGAAGAACAATGCCTTTGCAGCATCCATGCGGAAGAAGAAAAAAAAGCACAAGAAAAAGCCATTGCCGATAGCATTGCCGCCGTGGAGAAAAGCCTTGCCGACATGGAAGCTTCATTTGAGTCTGCTAGCAAAATTTTCAATTTTTGCGATAACCTGCCACAAGCACGAGCTTGCTCTGTAAAAGTCAGTATAAAGCAGGACAACTTTACCATTGCAGGAATCAAAGAACTTGAGCCTCCCCCGCCACCCAAGCCGGATACAGTTTTTATAAATAACACAACTGCACCCATGGCGGTCCAAGACACAAGCAAAGCAAAAGATTCAACGGCAACAAGAGATTCTACAAAAAAAGAAAAAAATGTATATCATGGCATAACTTTAGCAATTGAAGGTTTCTACGAAAAATACGTTGCGGGCTACGAAACAAAGGATAAAGATGACAGCAATGATGACTTCGGTTTAATCCTCGGCTTCTTTAAACGCACATACTTCTACCGATGGGGATCGTACCAAATAGGCTTTAATGCCCTCTACCATGGAGCTACTTATGTCCTCAAAAACAACATGATATATTCTAACAACAATAAAGAAACTAGTACATATTATGACGATGTTCTGAGTTGGGGGGTGTCAACATTAAGTGGTGGAAAAATGGTCTATCATACAATTGACGACGAAATCTCAGAAGAAATCATGTATCATAACGCCATGATAGAAGTTCCTCTACAAATGAGACTCGGAATACCCCTATTGTTCTTTAGCACCAGCGTCCACATCCGCAAACCCATTTACGGCTGGGTTAAATACGAAAGGTCATGGGATGATGACTACAACATCAACCATGGATTTTTCAAGATTACCGATTGGGAATTCTTATTTAATATCGGTATCGGTTTTGAACTCACAAGGCATTTTTCCTTGCAGATTCAAGGATTGCCTTTAGGGATTGTCACTTATGCTGAAGAAATCCAGAATTATGCAGATTATGTAAAATTCAGCATGGATATCGCTTGGTAAGGAGCAAAGAGAATGTATTTATTCAACAAAACAGCATCAAAAAATTTCATTTGCGCAATCTCTTTCTTGGCATGTTTCTTTACTGCTTGCAGCGACGCAAACCCATTTGACAAAACGGAAGACGATATTGCAGACACTCGATATAAAATAGACAGAGATTACAATTCAAAAGAAAGCAACTCTACTACAAATTCTTCTAAGAGCCAAAGCGGTTCCTATTCACAAAGCAATTATAACAGCGGAGCTAATTCAACGCTTAACAGCAATTTTTCCATCCTAATTGACTTAACAAAGTTCAAACAGCTTTCGGCCAATTGGGAGGAGGAGCAAAGCAACAAAAATAATTACAGTGATGGGGATCCAAGCATATCTTTTGTGATTAGGACATACACCAATAACATCCTAAAAGACTCCGTCAGAACGAACGCAATTAGACTAAACGACAATATTGGAAGTTGGAGTGGACATGAAAATTTATCAAAAAAATTGAATGGTGGAATTGACCAAATCAGCATCTGTCCAATCGTATATGAACGCAATCTAATATTAAGCGATGTATGGAAATCTTCTGGAAAATGCTACGACATTAACAATGTCGGAAAAAAAGTCAACACGATTATCCCACAAAGCGATACTTGGGCCAAAAATTACGAGCTCAAATGGGATGTCACAATCAAATATTAATCAGATTAAGACAACGTAGCAAACAGCGCCCTCATTTTTTCATGGTTCTTGATTCCGGGGGCGTCTTCGACACCGCTGGAAACGTCAATGAGTTCAGGATGGAACTTTTCGCAAATCGTGCCCACATTTTCGGGCGTGATGCCGCCCGCAAGCCAGAGCGGAAGATCGCTCGTCTGTTCGCGCAGCAATGACTCAGGAATAGTTTTGCCTGTACCGCCGGGAATGCCCTCAACTTTTGCGTCTAGCAAGATGCGGGGTTCCCCGTTCTTACGGAGGTTGGCGACTTGTTCGAAGTCGGAGGCTTCGCCCACGCGGACGGCTGCATAGCAAGGAATATCCGGATAGAGATTGCTTCGCACTTCGTGCTCGCAATGACATGCTTGGTTTGATTGCGCAGGAGCTTGCTTTGACAGCACGGGGGTCGGGATTCCATGGAACTGCACGGCATCGAGGACGCCTTCCTGCGCGAGCTTGATGGCTGTCTTGCCTTCTTCGGAATTCAGGTCGGTAATGACACCGACGAGGAGCGGGATTGAACAAGCGAGACAAGCGTTTTGATTGTCATTGCGAGCAAGGCGAAGCAATCGCTCTTTAAAGCTGCGCACAAACGTTTCGGTCGTGAGCCGTTTTGTGGTGCTGAATACAAACCCGAGCATGTCTGCGCCGAGTTCGGCGGCCAGCATGCCGTCTTCAACGCGCGTGATGCCACAGATTTTGACCAAAGGACGATTCTTGCCAAAGATTGCTTCGTCACTTTGTTCCTCGCAATGACAAGTGACGTTAGACGATGCGTGAATGTGTTTCAGCACTTTTCGTTCCGCAAACTTTTTCCAGAACTTGCCTCGCGCATTTTCGCAGCCCGCTTCAAAGGCGCCAACCACTTCTTTCGCCAGCGGAGGATTCTTCGCAACGGCCTCCCCCACAAGGATTCCCGTGAATCCGAGGCTGCGCGCATAGGCAGCATCGCCAGCACTCAAAATGCCTGATTCAAAGACAGCCTTGGCCGGGAGCTTGCTGCGAACCGATGCCGGCACCAGCGGATCCGTATGGAACGTAGCCAGGTCGCGCGAATTCACGCCCGCGACAACCGTCTTTGCAGCTGCATCGCCAAGCGCTTCCAGCACGAGGTTCAGCTTGCGGAAATCATCCTTCTCCCGGACCTCAACAAATGCCTGGATCCCAAACTTCTGTGCACGGCGAGCCATTTTCACGAGTTGTTCGTCATCAAGAATTCGAGCAATCAAGAGGACCGCATCGGCACCGCAGCGATAAGCGATATCGATTTCGTCTTCGAACAAGAGAAAATCCTTGCGGAGCACTGCGCACGCATGCAAGCCCTGTTGACGACGGCGTTCCATAAGGTCGGCCACCGCAATCAGGTCACGGAGAGAGCCCTTGAAAAAATTCCCTTCGGTGAGCACCGAAACCGCCTGCGCATGAGCTTCGGCATAAGTCGTCGCCAAAGCCACAGGGTCCAAATCAGGCGCAATATCACCCTTCGATGGCGATGCACGCTTGACTTCAAGTATCGCCCCCGCATTGCCGAGAAATTCTGTATGGCCACCACGGCGCCGTTCCGGGATTTCTATTCCAAAATTCAAGCCTAACCGCTCGATATCCTCACGGCGCATCCGCACTATCTTGCTCAGAATGTCTTCACTCATCTTTTCCTCTTTGGCACCATGGTCCCGGAACCTAAAAAAGGCATCCGGTGAGTCCGAATGCCTTTGTAAACCTTTCCAGATTAAACGCAAACACGGACTCTATCCAATAGAGCCCCACCACCAGCGGTTGGCAAAAAATTCTTTTGCTGTACTTGCCACTTTAATCTGCATACCCGCAATTTAGGAATCGTAAAACTCATTGGCAAGTGAGTTACACTCAAGACACCGCAATTAAAGGCAAATACAATTACGTATTTACACCAAAGAGGTGAAAATTATAGTACATTTATGTTACATACAAACCACTTTATTCGCTCTATGTGAAGGAGAGTAAGCCGATGAAAAGCATGTTCAAATATGCAATTTTCGGAACTACAGCCATGGGCATGGCTGTTTCTGCACTCGCAGCCGACACCCCCTACGACTTGATTCGGCCGGTTTATCCACTCAGTTGGAACGACACGATCATTGGCACATACGATACGACCGTGACGGAATTGCACGACATACTCCCCAAAGACGCAACACCGGCATCGTACAAGGCAAACGCCTTTATTCCCGACACCTTGGACCAAGCCTACCTCGACGCCTTGAACACCCACATTTCGCCTATCCGCGTGAACCAGGCGGGCTACCTGACCTCCGATACCGAGCGCCAGTTCTACCATGTCGGCAAGGCTACCGAATTTGAGGTCGTCGATGAAGACGGCAAGTCGCTCAGCCCGGCAGTAAAGGCTGAATTCATAACGACAAACACCGCAACAGCATCCGATTGGACCATCATCGCCGGAACGAGCGTCACAGAATACATCAAATATCGCTACCAAATTGATTTCACCGGTCCCTCGGGCACCATCCGCATCGGACACATCCCGCAAGGGGTCCCGACCGACAAGCGTCTGCGCATCAAGGTGGGCCAGGAATTTTCCAGCACATTCATTGTCAGCGACGACGTGTACACAATGGTTCGCGACGCCGTGCTCAAGTTCTACGGCATCCAGCGCAGCGGCAACTCGGAATCCTGGTTCCATGGTCCGAGCCACACCCTGGACGGTGGCGGACCAGTTGTAACCGAAGCAGAAGATGTCCGCGGGCCATTCGACAAATCGCAAGCAGGCACTCTGGAAGGCGGCTGGTACGATTGCGGAGACCACCTCAAGGAATCACAGACGCAAATGTACGCTTTCATGGTTGCAGCAGTCATGGCAGCGACAAACGCCGACAAGGACAATGACCACTACGCCTACAACCAAGGCGAAATAGCAAATACCGACGGAATCCCCGACATGCTCCGCGAAGCAAAACACGGCGCCGACTTTGTACTCCGTTCCTTCAAACGTGCCAAGGGCGTCATTGACGACATGGCCCTCTCGGTAGGAAACATTGCTTCGGACCACAACTGGTGGGAAATTCCTGAAATTCAAGACCTTTTACCGACAGACTCCTCCAGTGCGGGAGCAAACCGCGGAGGACCTGCAGCTAGAACTGTACGCTTGGGAGAAATCGGTTCAAACATCGGTGGCGAAACCGCGGCCGGCCTTGCGCTCGTGGGCAAGCTATACGCCCCGTACGACAAGGATTTTGCCGACAGCTGCCTGATGGTCGCCGAAAAAATGTACGACTTCGCCAAGGCTCTCGCCCAAGGCAAAAGCGAATACGACGGGGGCAAGACCTTCAAGAACAACAAATTCGCCGCCGGTTGGAACTCCCCCGCCTATACCGGCACCATCGATTTTTTTGAAGACATGGCACTTGCATCCGTCGCGCTCCTTTACGCAACAGGCAAAAAACAGTATGCCGACGACGCCCTCCGCGCCAAAGACCTGCACAAAGACCAAGCCTTCATGGACAGTTGCGCAGGATGCTTCGACGGCGGTTGGTTCATGTCCAAAGATAGGGGTCTACTAAAGCGCATCAATACAGGCTGGGCAGGGGCCCACACCTACGCCCTTTATGCATTATACAAACTGATCCTTTCCGACAAGGCCAAAGCGACCAAGGAATTCGGCCTGACCGAAGCAGAATGGCTGAGCGCCATCGAAGACTGCGTCATCGACATGATTGCCAACCTAGGCTATGTATCGGAGGAAGGCACCGAAACAATCACTCTGCCGCAAGGCGATATCGGATGGACGTCAAATTCCATCCGCTACGCCCCCCCATGGTACACAATGCACAACGCAAGCATCTGGATTGTCAACCGCGGCCATGTCGGCAACATTTTTGATGTCCTCGCTTATGCAGACGTAGCAGCAGACCTCGAAAAGAACAATATAAAATTGCCCACCCTCGGAACCCCTAACTGGAAAGCCGGCGAAACTCGTCAACTCGGCATCAACCAGCTCAACTACATGCTCGGCATGAACCCCTGGGATATTTCGTTTGTCTACGGCATCGGCGACAAGAACGATGCCCACCCGCATCACCGTGCATCGAACCCCGAAGGGCGCACTGGTCCGGCCCCCAAATACAAATACCGTCCGCCCGTTGGAGGCGTTTTCGGTGGAAAGGAACCAAACGACGTAAATTCCATGGTACCTTCCTCTTTGAGCTGGGAAGATTATCGTATATCCGAAACTTGCCTCGACGTATCGGCGACACTCATGTCGTCCACAGCCATCGTGGCAAAGAGTTTCAACCGCACCGCCGCACCTAGCGGTATCAAGGTGAACGTCAGCTATGTAGGCAAGGATTCCGCCATCGTCCATGTCGCAAGCGACAGGAACAGCAACATCACCCTTACCTATTCTACCCAACAGGATTTGTCTTCGGCCAAGACGGTGACCACCAAAGGTAAAAAGGAGACTATCGTCCTCAATCAATTAACGGCCGACAAAACATACTATTTCAACGTAACACTGACCAACATCCTTGACGATAGCTCTACCACGACAAAGTGGAAAGACGACAAGAAGACTCCTTTCAGTTTCAAGACGCTCAAGGAAATCACACCTGTAGATATCACGAATCTCGAAGTTTCCCTCTCGGGCGACAGTGCCGACATCACCTGGAGAACCAGCATACAATTGAATTCTAAGGTTTACTGGAGCCAAAGTTCAACCAAGCCCAAGGATATGGAAAATACAGGCGATGGCAACGCCGATCTCGTAGACCGCCCCGTCATAAATCACCACGTTCGCCTGCATAACCTGAAAGCGCTGACAACCTACAATTATTGCGTCGAAAGCGACGGAACCCCCTTATGCACAGACACTTCGGGAGCGCAGCTGCAATTCACGACACCGGCAAGCAAGCGCAACATCGAAGTCACCGCATACCAGTACGATTACTCCGATATGGACTTCCTGAGCCTAACAGTCCACAACAACGAACGCGAGGCATACGACAGTCTTTCCCTCAGGCTTTACATGACTGCCAAGCCCGATGAAATTGAAAAATGCCAAATACACACTTTTTACGATTTGTGTACAGTCACTGACCAAGCAGGGTTCATGACGATATGTAACGACCAAAATGATTTATCAAGCACCATGAAACACAACCACCCCATCCGCATAGAAAGCACCTACGACAAAAAGGCAGGTACATACACATACTATTTCCCAATTCCAATCAATTTCAACGAAATGAGTCCAATGACAGTAAGAAGCATCGATATTTTCTTCTCTACTGCGATAACCACGGACAATTACGTCACCTGTGATGTTATGCTGACCAAAATTAAAAAGGAACTCTCGGCAACCACAGCTGATTGGTCCTGGATGGCTCATTCCGCCAAGGACGGTGCCGAATATGCCGGTCTACCTTTCGAAAAGAAAAATTACAGCATTGACTACATCCCCGTCAATCCCTACATTACGATTTTCCGCAATGACGAGTACATTTCGGGATTCGGGCCAGAAACTCCCGTTCTGGAAGGCTATTACAAGCCTGCCCTCCACGAACCACCACCGGAAAAAACCGACGACTACGGCACAAAGCCGCTATCAGTTCCTGCACAGAAGGGTTCTATCGCCCTCGTCACGAACACACTGCAAATTTACGCCCCCGGCAAAGGCACGAAATCCGTGCGCATCTTCGATATGCTCGGGAACACGCTTTACAAAACGCAATTTGAAAGCGAAAACATGAGCATCCCGCAAGAAGAATTGCGCTCGTTACGCCGCACCGGTGCCCTGCACGTGCTTGTCACAACAGGCTCCACGAGGCTTGTCTCAAAGACAATCCGCATAAAATAGCCAGCCATAAACATTCATACAAGGATGGCTCCCGCAAAAACGGGAGCCTTTTTTGTTAGCATATAAAAAGCCCGGCAGGTTCAACCTGCCGGACTTAGGAGATATGATGAAGTACTAAAATGAATTGGGCATTTAGTAAACGCCGCTACATTTGCGCAGCGACTGCGGATATATGAAATGCTTCGGGATAAGCCTTGGCGGTACAACTGCCGCAAAGCATGCGCATACGAGTCTCGGCAAGGGTCGACACGCGAATCTGTTCGCCACAGTGAGCGCACTTGGCCAAGAACACCACCGAGGAAGTATTCACCTCGTTCTGTTCCACAACCTGCACAACTTCCTTATCGCCCAGGCGACGAATCGTGTTACGGAAAATCATCCTGCCTTCGGCATCCTGGACAATTTCGCGAACGATGCTGCACTTGAAGCTGCGGCCCTTACGGTTACGCATGCGGGACACAAAATGGTGTTGTGCCGTGCTGTTGCAATTACGGAATTCGTCCCAATCCTTTTCGTAGCGGTACAAGTCCGTGACGTAATGCCACATCACTTCGTCTTCGCTCTTGAAGCCGAACATGCGGCAGAAACGCTTGTTCCCGCTGATCAGGCGGCCATGTTCGTTAACTTCGAAACAGGCCGTTTCCAATGAATTTAGATCCATGCCCATCATAGTGCTCCTCCTTTAAGATAGTAGCGATAGAGAACGTCTGCACCATTAATCACAGTCTTGCTCAATCGCACATCATCCAATTGAATATTCAGTTTTTCCTTACCGAAGATAATAGGTTCGGTAGAAGGATTAATTTTCTTGACCGACGTCTTCGCAGTATCGACCAGCTGGCCATCCACGTACATCGAAAGTGTAGAACCGTTCCAAACTACGGCGACATACATCCACTTGTCCGTTTCGACAACGTCCGAGAAGACGGCATTTTCGCAGCCCAGGGAATCTTCTTCGGAACCGGCCGCAATGAAGAATGCCAGTTTCGGCTTCTTCACGCCGCATTCGCCCCTGACAAGCGACAAACTGAACACATCCTGGTCGCCGCTGGAGCCGAACCCGAGCTTACCCACAATGTTCCTGCGGTAAACGGAATCCGACGGCAGCTTCGCCACGTCAATCCAAGCTTCAAGCGTCATTTCGGTAGCGTCATCCAAGGCATTGCGGTCGTTTTCGACCACGCCATACTGATTCGCTCCCTTGAGTACAATCGCATTGCGGGACACGCCTTCCGTGAGTTCGGGGTCCCCATAGAAAATCACGCCTTCGGTACGCCCACGGGCATCGCTCGAAACCTTCGTACCGGCAAACCCTTCGGTAAGGTAATCCAGCGGCCACAAGCAAAGCGTCCCATACTCCGGAGAGAGCGGCAAGAGCATATTCTTCGACTTTTCGGAGTTCACAAGACGAACATCGGCATCCTCGGAGTCTTCAGAAGAATCAGCCACGGCATTGGCGGAATCGGGAGCCGCCTTCGCCATGACAGCGTCGATCATATCCACCGGATAAGGACCGTTAAAATCGGCCTTTCCATCTTCGAACGTACCCACGTAGAACACATCGACAAAGCGAACCGGATCCGGGGACTTCGCAAGCACCGGATAAGTGCCTTCCGGAACGCCCTTAAAGCTGAACTTGCCCTTGTCCGAGGTCTTGGCTTCCCACGGGCTGCCAGGAATATAAACTACCACATCCGAAGCCAACGTATCTTCACGGAGGTTGACCTTGCCCGAGACATCGGTCGAAGCGACCATGCGAGCCTTCACTTCCATGCTCTGGCCATAATAATTGACCCTCTTGTACATGGCCGATTTGCCCTTAGTGGCAGAAAGGCCATAGGAGCCCTGGCGCACCAAGGAGAATTCGAACTTACCATCGGCATCCGTCGTATCGACAAGATCGGAGATGTTCGCCTTAGTATGGCGAGCAAATACGCGAACATTAGCCTGCGGTTCACCCTTCTCGTTCACGAGGATACCAGCCAGTGCATTCGTCTCCTCCCCGAATCCACCGGCCGTATCCTCAGGAGTACAAGCCGCAAAGAAGGCAATCGCCGCAACAACGCCCCAGCTCACCAGCATGCAAAGGTTCTTCTTACTCATGGTCCCCTCCGTCAATAAAATCTTTGGTCAGGGGGAAGAGTTGAACATTCATGCGGTAGACACGTTCGGCACCCGAATCGTCCATGACGATGGCGCCAATGCGGCGGCGGAAATCGGCGATTTCCTTCACAATCTTGTGGAACGCCACCTCGGAAACACCGAGGGTCATTCCAGAGAAATCTCTTTCGTCCACGGGGACTTCGTCAATGGCCTTGACAGCGAGGCTGCCCATCTGGCGGTGCATATCGCGAACGGCAAGCGCGGTGACATCGATATCGCCCGTCGTCACGGACTTGCTGGCCTGCACATATTCACCATTTTCATTCTTCTTGAGGAGGCCGAGTTCGGTCAACATGGCCAAAGCCTTCTTGACCTCGGCAGTGCTGACGCCGAACTTGATTTGTTCGGCCATCTTGGCCGGGGTAGCCCCCTTCATTTTCGGAGCGAGTTCACGAAGAACCGGATTGTGCCAAGTTTCAAAATAATCGTACTGATCGGCACCGACAAGGCTCACGGAATTTTCTTCGGCAATAGAGCGCATCTGCTTATAGGCCGCTTTTTTCGTCGCGGAATCCTTGCTCTGGTTGAACGTCACCAAAAGGCGGAAATACTGCAGATCTACACCAACCAAACCCATCGCAGCAGCAACACGTTCAACACCGACATCGCTCAAATTCGCTTTGCCATCGCACACAAGTTTCAAAAATACAGGGGAAGAATAACCGGCAGCTTTAGCAAAATCACGCCAAGTATACCCGGAACGGTCCTTGCGTTCCGAATAGAAGTCGCGTACATAAATGCGAAAATTATTGTATTCCATCACGGGTTTCATAGTCCTTAATTTATATTCATCTTTTTCAAAAAGCAATAGGTTCATGATACAAAAATCAAAATTTTTTAACATAAGGCGTATTTTTGCCGATTTTTTATCAAAAACCGCAAAAAAGTTATGATACAAGATTCAAAAAAACAGTGATTTAGCGCACAAACTGGAATATTCCGTTTGGTAACGGCAAATGGAGGCATAAAAAAAAGGACCCCGGGCGAAAAACCCGAAAAGTCCCTTTTTTGAGGAAAAAAGCGAAAAATCGCCCTAAATGTCCTTGATAACCATGATTCCGCTGCGTTCAATCTTAGGATACTGACGCATCCCTTCCCCGCCATGGCCATGGTCAAGCACCTCGAGGAGTTCGCCGGTCGCAGAATACAAATGGAGTTCCCAAGGGCCGTTCGGGGCATTGAAGAACCCGGAATTCTTCTGGACGTTACGCTGGAACGTACGGTTCAGGCGGTCGGCCACGCTGCGGGCATGCACGAGCGAGATATCGGCCAGCGTCCACGAAATAGGTACGCCACCCATATCGTAAATGAGGAGGGCGTCCGTATCGGAATCTTCCTTCATCGTGAACTTCCAGCTAAAATTCTGCCAGCTCGTGCTCAAGTCAAGGATACGACCGTTCGCATAAGGGACGTAATTTTCGCAATCCTTCTTGATATTCACGTTCAATGTGCGCGGTTTGTCGGCCTTGGCACGCATGCTAAAGATGTAGGTAAGGCCTTTGCGCAAGGTGAGCCTCTGCTTGAACTGCAAGCTCCAAGTTTCCTTGCCGGCAGACTTCACGTCGAAGCGGACTTCGCCACCATGGACAACCACATCGGCCTTGCCACCCCAGAAATCGGTGGTCCAGCCGCTGAGGGGCGGATCTGCCGAGAAATCACCGTTCTCGATAAGGTTTGCACCCGTGCCCTGGGAGCCCGTCGTGTAGTTCTTGTTCTGGATAAACGCCGGGATAACGCTCGTATTCTGGATACCGAGCGGGCTATCGACCGCGACTTCCTTGCCCCACCCAATCAAGGTGTTGTAGGAACCGTGGGCCGTCATGTCCATTTCGGGACTGTCGAAGTTACCCGGGCCCCAGCTCCAGGCGAGCCAGCCGATATTGAGGCGTTCGCATTCCGCCATGATGTGCCGGTACGGGATTTCCTTCACGTCGCCGGCGGCCACCGGGGCAAATTCACCCACGATAAGGGGCAGCTTGAGTTCCACGGACTTTTCGAGGACGCCCGTGACACGCCCTTCCACGGTCTCGTAGCCGCAGGAAACGTTATGCCTTTCGGAAGGCCACCACATGTGGATGGAGAACACGAGGTTATGTTCGGGGTCGGCCTGCAAAAGTTGGTGGCCCATGCGGAAGATGTTCTTTTCGCTCTGGCCCCAGAAGTCGGCATCGATCATGATAGGCACGCGAATGCCTGCGGCACGCATCTTGATGACAATCGTGCTGTACGCTTCAAAAAAGTCGTTCGGGTCTTGCTCGACATCGCTCGGCTCGTTACCGATATTGATGATGAGATATTCCTGGTGGTTGCTGATGACCTGGAGCGTCTCGTCGCGGAGCCAGAAGTCAAGAGCATCGGGCAGGCGGCGCCAGTTACCCGTCGTATCGTGGATTTCGGGAATAGGAATCATCCCATTTGCAATCGCAAGGCCGATGATGTTGTCCAAGTCGCTGATGCGGCCACGGGTGTTCCAGACAATACGGACGCAATTGGCTCCCGTCTTCGCAATTTCGGGAATCGTTTTGCCATCCCGATCCGTCCAAATAAACATGTGGTTGATACCGCGCAAGACAACCTTCTCGTTGTCCTTGCTGTACAAAAAGCGGTCTTGTACAAAAAAGCCAGGTTTGGCAGGAGCCCTATTCATCTCTAAAAACCTCTTCAATGCCCCAGAGGGAAACATTTCATCGAAAAATTACTTCGTAAAAAATACAAAAAAAATCTAATAAAAAGAAAGAAAAAAGCGAAGGAAAACGCAGCAATATTTTTTACAAAGTAGCGTGTGATAAAAATCACATGCCGCTATGGGACAACGCTAGCGAACGGCCCTGCGCCACGGCAGAAGGCAAATTAGCTCCACCTAGACCATTATCACCCCGTTTCTCTGAATTCCTGCCGCCAATCACCAGAGAAGAAGCATCCACCTGGCGCTCAGGCAAGTGCTTCCAATAACGCACAGGCAGGCAACGCCTCAAAAGTTCCGGGTTCAGGCGTTCCTTGATAGCCATCGAATCGTAGTACGATTTCCACATCCGCGCGACACTATCGGCCCGCTCAATCCCCGCAATTGCTTCCGGGTCGGCGACCGACACCAACTGCGTCCGCGAATTTTCGTAGCAAATTCCGTAACGGCGCACCATATCGACAATGGCCCAGCGCCCGTTGGGGAAGCGCGAGCGGAAATGAGGCGCCAACAAGTCGACAACGTTGTACTTGGGCTCGACCGCGGCAATGTACATGCCGTCGGGAGCCTTGCAAAAACGCACCGCCCCGAGCATGAACCCCTGTTCGCGACGGACAGAACGGGCAATACAGAACAGCGGCAACATCTCCTCGCTCGTCGGGTTCCTGGCATAAGCGGGATCGTCCCCCGCAAAGAGCTTGCGCAGGTAAGCGAAAATCTTCATCTCGACGCCCGACTCCTCCGACCGGAAGGCCGCATCCAACACAGCAAACACATCCTCGCCTGCCAAGTTCAATATAGCCCGGCGGAGCCTCCGGGCAGATTCCTCGTCTGATTCGACCCGGAACGGCTGCAAAAACAAATCCGTCGGCACCGATTGGGCAGCCCCGTAAGGCCGGACCGGGACAATATCGCCCACGTCGAGATGCTGGCGGTAAATCTCGAAAACGACACTCAGGAATCCGTCAAAAGTAGAATCATAATGAATAACTAGCATGGCCTTCCCCGCCTATCGCGAAAGCGCTCCCGGCAAAGCGGGAACATAGTTGTCGAACAGGCCCAGTTGTTCGGGCCTTTTTTTGGCCACAAGGAACGGGCGCACCATCTCGGGATAAAGCCTGCGGAGGCTCGCCGGAGTATCGGGATGGTAAATAAAGTACTTGGCCCGTTTCAGCACCACCCCCATCTTTTTCAGGGTTTCAAGACGGACGCGAGTAAAGCGCCGCCCGCTCACAATGAGCCTTGCCGACTTGACCCCGATTCCCGGAACGCGGAGGATAGACTCGTAATCTGCCGTCTGCAAGTCGACCGGGAAAAATTCAGGATGGCGGAGCGCCCACATGGCCTTGGGATCCAAATCCACATCCAAATTGGGATTGGATTCGTCTAAGATTTCGTCGTGCCGGAAGTTGTAGAAACGCATGAGCCAGTCCGCCTGATAAAGGCGATGTTCGCGCAGCAGAGGCGGCTTGCTCGAAATTGCGGGCAGGCGCTTGTCCGCATTAATAGGGACATAGCCCGAAAAATACACGCGTTTCATCTGCTGTTGCTGATAGAACCCCGCGGAAAGCCTCAAAATCTGCAAGTCCGTCTCCCCCGACGCACCGACAATCATCTGCGTGCTCTGCCCCGCCGGCAAGAACTTGGGGGAATGCCGGGCATGGTCGGAATCGTAGCCGATCTTGCGCTCGGCAAGGAAGTTCATGGGGCGGTAAATGGACTCGTAGTTCTTTTCGGGGGCCAGGTACTGCAAGGCGGAATCCGAGGGAATCTCGATGTTGACACTGCTGCGGTCGGCATAAAGCCCCGCCTCGAAAAGCAGGCGTGCGCTGGCCCCGGGAATCGCCTTCAAGTGGATGTAACCGCCAAAATGGTGGACCGTCCGCAATTCCTTTGCCACGCGGACAAGCAATTCCATCGTGTTGTCCGGCGAACCGACAACCGCCGAACTCAGGAAAAGCCCCTCGATGTAGTTGCGCCGATAAAATTCCATCGTCAAATCAATCAGTTCCTTGGGAGTAAACGTCGCCCGAGGAATATCGTTGCTGCGCCGATTCACACAGTAGGCGCAGTCGTACTTGCAAGCGTTGCTGAACAAGACCTTCAAAAGGGAAATGCAGCGCCCGTCGGCGGCCCAAGTGTGGCAAATACCCGCATCGCAGCCACTGCCGAAGCCCCCCTTCGGGGCGCAGCGCGACGACCCGCTCGACGAACACGACACATCGTACTTGGCCGCATCGCCCAAAATATTCAACTTTTCACGCAAATCCATGATTTTAGCCTATTACACGCAAAATACTACACAACAAAGCATTTGCTTGTTTGTTCACCATTAATTTAACAAATACTGCTCAAAAATGCAATAGATTTTCACAAAAAAAGGCTCGCCGTCGCCGGCGGGCCCTGGGGGTTGGTTATGGAGACTTTTTAGAATTGCTCAAAGAACTTGTGGACCTCTTCGGGGACCCAGGTGCCCTGCCAGTCCCAACCGACACTCATGTTGCCAGTGTCGTGCGCAGTCCACTGGTGGCTACCAGGCCAGCTGCACCACTTGACGGGGAAACGCGGATCCACTTCCGTGAAGTCATAACAGACATGTCCCGTATTGCCTTTGATTTCGTCGGGCTTTTCTTTTTCAGCTTCGGCACGTTGTCCATTTTCGTCAACTTTCGCGTTCCGCTTGAGGATTCTCGGGAGAGCGCTGTTCTTGGCAAGGTTGTAGTCGCAGCGGTCGTCATTGACGCCGTGTACGTTCATCCAGGCAATCGGCAATTCCTTCATGGCATCGCCTTCGGGCAGCCAGATGTTGTAATCGGCGACGGCATAGGTCGCAGCGGCGCGAACGCGGTCCTGCATGTCTTGGGCCAGCGAGTAGCTGAACATGGCGCCGTAGCTAAATCCCGTAATGAACACGCGGCTCGTGTCGATGCAGTAGTTCTCGTTCAGGGTGGTGAGCGTCTGGGCGAAGAAATCGTGGTCGGCCTGGCCCTTGTTCCACAGGCCGCCAATCGCATCGAGAGAGACAAAGATGTAGTCGCCGTTCTTGTCGAGAACCTGTTGGCCGTAGTACGGAGTCGGGTGGTCGTAGTCAGCGGCATGGTGTACGAAGTCCTCGCCGTTGCTGCCGTAGCAGTGCAGCGCGAACAGTACCTTGTGCGGCTTGGTGTTGTCGTAGTTTTTGGGCAGGGTGATAAAGTAGGTGCGGTTGTCGCTGCCGACCTTGATCTGGAACTGGTCGCCGTTCTCGACGCTCTTGACCTTCTGCAACTTGGATGCCGAGCCACACCCCTTGCTCGGTGTCGGCTCGTTTTTGAGCGCATACCCGAACTTGAACTGCGGAGCCGAAGCCTTGAGTTTCACATCGAGGGTGGTGTCAAGCGTGCCAAGCGGCACGGTGAGCGTGTCAAAGCCATCGGCGACAAAGCGGATTGCCTCACCCTGGGCGGCAGCTTTCAAGAGGGCATGTTCTGCCGAAGCGGTCAAGGAACCGGCAAAGCTACCATCGGCGGTAAATCTGAAATTCTGTTGGGCGTTCCCCACGGATACATGCGCGAAATACGTACCGCGAGCCTTGATTGCCCTACTCAAGTCATACGTACCGGAGCCCTGCATGGTCTTCTTGAAAACCTGGTGGCCAAGGGAATTGAACACCTTGATCTGCACAGGCGAAGAACTTCCCTGCGAATACGAAAGCACGCCATTGCTCACACCGATGTACCCGACAGAATTCTTGAACGCAGGATGGACGGACAAACTGATAGAATCTTGCTCGTCTTCGTGGATGGTGAATTTCCCCAGGTCATCCGTTGTCGCGGTCTTCCCCTCTTTAAGAAGGCTGACAGCGACATCCTTGAGGGCCTTACCCTGGTCGTCGGAAACCAAACCCGTTACGGTATATGCGGAAGTAACCCCGCAACATGCCAAAAAGCATGCGGTCGTAAGCAGATGAGATGTTTTCATGTGTACTCCTTTTTCCCTAATCCTCATTACAGACTAATCTAACCCGCAATGTGACGAAGATTACACCGAAAAACCGCCTGCTTATGGATGAATTGTCTATAAAAACTTTTTTACGCTCGTTCGCGGAACAAAAACTTCTGATTTCAATGAAAACTTGCTACCACATTCTTCCGCACCCCACCCCAAAGAGCCATTCCGAATGATATTCACTATACATTTTTTAAAAGAGACCTCTTTTTTTTCTTATTTTTTACGCAAATGTTATTTTTTTGATGTTTTTTGTTATTATCTTGCTATTTTCATAATAAATTATACTTGTAATGATTTGTAAATTTAGAGGCGGTTATGAAACAGCTCTCTTTGACTAAATCGAGAAAATTCTTGTCCGCAGTGGGTTTGATAGTTGTTTCGCTCTTAGCGAACATAATCCCTGCAAAAATAGCCTTAGCCACTGAAATTCCCGTATTCCTAGACAATGTCGGCACACTGCTTTCCGCCATGCTCGGCGGTACGCTCCCCGCAGTTATTGTCGGTTTCTTTTCTAACGTCATCAATGGTTTTTCCAACTGGGAAACGCTCTACTACGGCATCATCAGTATTCTCATTGGCGTGGCGGCCGCACTCTTCCAGCAATATGGATTTTACAAGACCATTTCCAGGATATGCATCGTCATAGTTACATTCGCCCTCCTGGGTGGTGGGCTCGGCTCCATACTCACCTACTTCTTGTACGGTTACGACTTCGGTGAAGGCATCTCGGCCCCGTTCTCCCTCGCCATCTACCAGCACCTCGGGTTCTCGAAATTCTTTTCCCAGCTTTCGGCAGACTTTGTCATCGACATGATTGACAAGACAATCGTAGTCGCCACATCTCTACTCATCTACCGCAACATTCCCGTCAAATTCAAGAGCCTTTTCAGCAACGTATTCCTGTTCGACCCGCACCTCGGTGAACATTCCAGAAAGTCCGGCAGCCACCTCATCAAGCGTTCCCTGCTGCGCAAGGTTGTCGTCATGGTTATCGTTGCCGAAATCCTGCTCGGAGCCCTGGCCAGCACCACCGGATTCATCCTGTACCGCCAGGTCACGATTGCCAGGAACAAGGCCATCGCTCAAGGTGTGGGGGCTTCGGCCGCAGCAATCATCGACGGCGACCGGATCAAGGAGTGGGAGACCCTGGGGCACGATGCACAAGGTTACGACGACATCGAGAAAGACTTGTACCGTATCCGCGATGGGTTCCCACAGGTATTCTACCTCTACGTCTACAGGATTACCAACGACAGCAGTGTCGTCGTATTCGACTTGGAGGCGCGCGACACGAGCGGTGTTCTGCCGGACAAGCCTGGCGACCGAGTTGCGTTCAACCAAGGCTTTGCACCCGTGCGCGAGAACCTCCTCCGGGGTGAACATGTCGAGCCGATTGTCACGATTGACGAATACGGCTGGCTGCTGACTGCTTACGAACCGCTGAAGAACTCCTTAGGGAATACAGTCGCCTACGTGGGTGTCGACATTTCGATGGGAGACCTCATCTACGAGGAGGCCAAGTTCTTCATCAAGCTCCTGTCCATGTTCTTCGGGCTTTCCATCATCATCATGAGCATCGTCCTCGAACTTGTGAACCGGGGTATCGTGCATCCAGTGAACCGCATGGCGGCAGCCTCGATTCACTTTGCCTACAGTTTGGAACAAGGCCGCGTCAACGGGCTCAAGGAACTCGAATCCCTGCAGATCCGCACCTTCGACGAAATCGAATACCTCTACAAAGCGCTCACAAAAACTTGTAAGGACTCGCTGGAATTCATCGAAAGGTTAGAGGCCGCAGCAGCCCGCATCACCCGGATGCAAGATGAAATCATTATCAACTTCGCCGAAATGGTCGAAGCAAGAGACACGAGTACGGGAGACCATATTAAAAAGACGGCGTTCTACGTGGAAGCCATTGCCGAAGAACTCCAAAAAGAAGGCAAGTTCAGCGACATATTGACCGACACCTACAAAGACAAGCTCAAACGCTCCGCGCCGCTCCACGATATCGGCAAGATTGCCGTGTCCGACTTGATTTTGAACAAGCCGGGCAAGCTCACCGACGAAGAATTCGCCATCATGAAGAGCCACACCACGCAGGGCATGAAGATCCTTTCCAAGATCGAGGCAAACGCGAACAACACGATGGACGACAACTACCTGAAGGAATCCATCGAAATGGCACACTACCACCACGAGAAATGGGACGGCTCAGGCTACCCCACTGGAATCAAGGGCGAAGAGATTCCTTTGTCTGCAAGAATCATGGCTGTTGCCGATGTGTTCGATGCGCTTGTGGCCGAACGCGTGTACAAGAAGCCGTTCACCTACGAAAAGGCCATGGCCATCATTACCGAGGGTTCTGGCAAACATTTCGACCCCGTGGTCGTAGAAGCCTTCTGCCACATTTCCGAAAAGCTCTACAACGAACGTACCAAACTGAACAAGTCAGAACAGCCACCGGAAACGCAAGCCTAATCCATTGAACATACTACAAAGAACGCGGTCCCTAAAGGGGCCGCGATTCAATTATACAAGCATCAATCGCTTAATCAGCAATTAAAACAAAGCGATATTGTAAGGAGGAAGGGCACCCTTCGGCTGCTTGATGGTATTCTTCTTCTTGCCGTTCCACGTGACAACAGCAGGAACGGAGCGGTCACCGACATAGAGCAAACCATCGTCAATAGCCATGGAGCCGGACATGTCGGTAAATCCTTCGACATCATCCACCTTCTTAGCCGAAATGTCGACCTTCTTCAAGGCCTGTATTGCAGCATAATTTTCGTCGTAGCCGAGGTTGATGCTCACGTAGACAACTTCGCCATCGACAACCATAGAAGCAATGCCACCACCCAGATCTTCACCGGAAATCAGCAATTCGGATTTTTTCTTGGAGACATTCACCTTCTCGATACCGCGCTGGCTGTCGGCATCGGTGCCGTAAGCAGCATTGTATTCGCCATGAGTCGCCACATAGACATTACCACCAATAACAGCGACGTTCGAGGGATTCTTGCTCTTGAGCTGGATCGTATCCTTCAGGTCGCCCGTAGAGGCATCGTAGATAGCGAGCAGGCCCTTGGGATAAGTAACCACATAGTTTTCATCCTGCGTGTAGCGCTGCATCAACACATAGAGGGAGCCGTCATCGAGTTCGATGTCGGCCACATACGGAGAATGTTCGCCTTCGTAAGCAAACTTTCCGATTTTGATGGATTTTTTAACCTTGCCGTCTTCCGTCGAAATTTTCACCAGGGAGTCGGCATTCTGCAAAGCGACCCAGGCCTGATCTCCATCAAAAGCCATGTCAACCGGATTCGCTTCATCGTCCAAAGAAACCTGCCAAACTACGGCCTTCTTGCCTTTGGATTCCAACTTCTCGGGGTCAATCTTTGTAATGTTATCCGCACCCTTGCGTTCCAGCACATAGAGGTCGGCTCCGTTCGTAACGACCTTGGAATCTTGGTGGAAGGAGAGGGAACTTTCAGAAATCTTTCCGTCCTTGTCAATCCAGCGGAGTTCGCCAGTCGAGTAGTCGGAACCAAAGACCACACCCGTCAAGGAAACACTTATTTCCGAAGAGCTGCTGGATTCTTCAACAGAAGAACTGCTGGCTTCTTCGACAGAAGAGGAACTCTTGTCCTTCTTCTTCGAAGAGCTGCTGCCTTCGTCATCGTTAGACGACGAACTGAGTTCCGGTTCATCGCCTGTAGAAGACGGGCCCGAACTGGAGTCGTCGCCGCAAGCCGTCATAAAGACGAGAGAGGCAATGGACAATGCGGCGAAAGATTGCTTCGCCACACTCGCAATGACATTCTTTTTCATTTTATTCATTTTGTGTTCCTTTTCTGGCTTTACGCATTTTTTTGCGCGGGGGCTAGAACCCCTGTATTATGGTGAACTTGTATTCCCTCCCCGGCATGGGGAATGGGGTATAAAAATTGCGGTATTTTTCGTCGGTGATGTTATCCACAGAAAAAGCGAGGCGCGTCTTTTCGAACGGATTGTACGAGAGCATGGCGCGATGGTTTGCCACAGCCGGCTGGTCCATACGGTTCGCACGGTCGCTGTACATGATGCTGCGCCATTCCGACGCCCACATCAAATCCAGATGCAGCGGCAAGTGGAGCGTGGCCTCGGCAAAATAGCTGCGGTCAGGTTCCCCGGGGAGTTTGTTCCCGTTATACGTATCCGATTTCGAACGGTCTTCTGTTTTCTGGAATGTGGCTCGCAACACGACATCCAGGAATTTTGCAGGCGTGCTGTTGAGTTCGAATTCGGCACCGCGCACCCGCGAACGGGCGATGTTTTCGGCATGCAGGTGTTCCACGACAATCACCCAGCAAATACCGTCTTCGATATGCGATTCAAAGTACGCAGCCCTCAAAGATGTGTGGCCTCCCGGCACCTTGAACAAGCCAGAGGCCTCGAACTTGGTCGCCTTTTCCCGTTTGAGTTTCGGGTTCGACAAGGCTCCCGGGAAAGTCCCGTAAAGTTCCATCAGGGCGGGCTGCTGGTAAAAACGGCCCAGCGAGACCTCCCCCGTCACCGGTATTTCGGAATTCCCGAGGCGAGTGTAGGCGCGCCCCGAAAGAGTCAAATCACGGTCTTCAGCTTCATCCAGGGTACGGCCTCCCGTGGGCAAAACAAAGGTTCCCTCGTCCAGATGGTCCTTCAGAAAATGCACCGAGCCCTCGCCACCGAGCCCCGCATACTTGAAAAACTGGTAATACAGGTCTCCAGAGCCTACCAAGTTCAAGCGGTCCAGCGCCCAATCCTTAGAAACGCCACGCGCTTCGGCGCGTTCCCACTCCGCAGCCACACGGGCAGCACCCTTCAGACGGTTCCACAAAGCCCATTCAGCCGAGACTTCAGGGACAAACTTGTAGACCGCCGCACCGTATTCCAGATATTCGTTGATCGAATAGCCCAGGTGATCCAACGGATAATAGGAACTCGAAACGTTCTTGTCGAACCGGTACGAAAGCCCGCCATACAAGAAAAGCGCATCGTCAAAAAAGCCGGGCGATTCCAAGCCATAGCGGATAAGCGCCGACTCCCCGACAAAATCGGCCACGACCGTCTGCTGTTCTTCTTTGCCGGGGTTCCCGCCTTCGAACCGGGTCGCCGTCACAGACAAAGTCGAGAATGAGCCGTTCCCGTGCAGCATGCGGAACTGCGCGTTGCCCGACACGTCGGTATATTCTGCATTTTGGCGCGTTGCCGTATAATCATCGTCGTCGTTGTATTGCGTCCCGTTGCGGTTCGTGTACTCGTAGTCGTTGTCGGAATGCCTGGTGGCAAACGAAGAGGCAAACATGATGCTGTCGGTCACCGGAGAGCTCACCTGGAAGGCACCCTCCCATGTGTTGTGGTTCCCGTAAGCAAGCAAGACGCGCCCGCCCTTCTTCACGGCATTCTTCGTCACGAAATTGACTGCACCGCCGAGCCCCGTCACGCCGAACTTCGCAGGGACATTCCCCTTGAACACCTCGACTTTTTCCATCTGGTTCAGGTCGATAGACGCGAGGTTCACCGCGCCGCCGCTCGCATCGTTCAGCGGGACGCCATCCACGCAAATCAAAATGTTCCTCGCCGCAATCCCACGAATGGACACCGACTGGAAACTCCCTAAACCGCCCTGCTTGTACGACTGGATCCCAGGCAGCGTCGAAAGGAGGTCTGCCGCCGTCAGCGACTTGCCCTCCCAAGCCGACGAATTGATTTCGGTATAGCTTACATCTTGTGCGGGCAGATAACCGGTGGCGCTTACCACATCCGAAGAGCCCAAATCTTGCACAGGGTCGTTTGCAGAAACGATAGACACATCCTCCGGGGAACCTTCCGAAGGAGGGACTGCGGCACCGCCCGCCCAGGCAAGGGCGCAGCACCAAAAAGCTGCAACACATGCAACCTTAAAGAATGACGTCTTTCGCATCAAACCTCTAAGAAACGTTTTTGCAGTTCTTCTGGCTCGGGGATCGTCCTACGCCGGCTCCTTCGCATGCAAGCACACTGGTTTTGAAATTCTGCCGGTTTCGTCCACCCTTACAGCGGCGGGACCGCTCCGGTTTTTCACCGGATTCTCTCCGACTTGGCTTACGCCAAATCGGGCTTTTCGGGGCACAAAAACTATTTGCGAAAAATTTAAATATATGAGGGGGTATTGTAAAGGGCCGTCCAAACGGCGGCCCTCTTTACAATCGACAATGTCAAGGATTACTTTTGTTCTGGAGCAGGAGCTTCTGCCGCAGGGGCCTTGGCGGCCGCGGTATCCTTCGCCGTAGAATCGTTGGCGGCAGCTGCGGAATCCTGCGCAGCCTGCTGCTGCCTCATGAACTCTTCACGCTTTTTCTCCATGTGCTCACGAATCTTCACGACGTAGCGGTCGTTGACGGCCTTGATGGAATCCATCGGGAACTGAGTCTTGTAGTTTGTGTCCAGCACGTTCAGGCAAGCCTCGCGAAGGCCCTGGATAAAGTAATTGAGGTCGAATTCCTGGTCGAACTGCCTTTCGACACCATGGAACATGATGTCGAGCTGGGTACCCATGACATAGGAATACTTCTGGATAGGTGTCGACTTTTCGCCAAGCGTGACCGTGGTGTTCAGATACTTCGCAGCCGGCTTGATGGGGAGCGTCTTCATGGCAGAATCCACGTAAGCGCGGAGTTTCGAGAAGTCGCCTTCGAAAGACATTTCGGTTGCACTGTCGGGCCTTGCAAGCTTCTGGCGTTCGGCAGCCTGTGCAGCAAAATAGGCATCAATCGCCGGCATGGAATCGCGCGGAATCTGGAGTTTGAAGTTCGTGTCCTTGAAAGCCTTCGAATTGTCGAGAACGCCCTGGACAAGGTAATCGATTTCAAAATACTCGCCAAGTTGCATCCCGATGTTCTGGAAGCTCGGCCCACCGAACTGAGAACCCAGCATGTAAGAGAACTTCTGGTCGTCGGTCGTGTTCGCGTCAATTTTGACATCGGGGGCAGCGGTCTGACGGGGCTGCTGCATATCGCAGGCCGAAAGGGCCAGCAAAGCAATACCAAAGGCAATTATTTTTGATTTCATAGATCCTTCCGAGGTGAAAATTTCAAATAAAATATAGTAATATGAGTACTACAGAAGGAACTGTGAATCGTGCATTTCAAAATTCAAAGAAAATCTGGAACCACAGGCGAGTTCAACATCATGTCCGTCGGCTCCTACGTGGAGCTGTAAGACAGCACCTAGCAAAATCATCGCAGGAGAGGCTTTCATCCTTAAAAATGAACAAAAAGTGGTAAAAAATCAAGAGTTTTTGATTTTTCCATACTTTTTAGTTATATTTAGGGTATGGAGAGGAAAATCGAACATAAGCTCGTCGAATGGGCGGAATCGTCGGAACGCCAGCCGCTCCTGCTGCAAGGCGCGCGCCAGGTTGGCAAGTCATACCTTCTCGACTGGCTCGGAGAGACCTACTTTGAAAACACGGTCCATGTGAACCTGGAAACCCAGCTTTCCATCGCCAAGATGTTCGACGGGGACATCAATCCCCAAAAGATAGTCCATGCGCTCGAGTCGGTTTCCGGGATTCAGATCAAGCCGCACAAGACCCTGATTATCCTGGACGAGATTCAAAGTTGCGAAAGGGCGCTCATGTCGCTCAAGGCGTTCTGCGAAGAGGCACCCCAGTATGCGGTCAGCGCGGCGGGCAGTCTGCTCGGTGTCGCCATCAACCGCGAAAAATTTTCTTTCCCCGTAGGCAAGGTCCACGAGATAACGGTTTTCCCGCTCGATTTCGAGGAGTTCCTCTGGGCTTGCGGCGACAAGATTCTCGCCGATTCGATTCGGGAACATTACGCATCGATGACCCCCATGGAAGAACCCGCTCACAACAAGGCCATCGAGCGCTACAAACAGTATCTTGTCCTTGGCGGAATGCCTGCGGTCATACAAAAATTTATCGATACAAGCAGCATTGTTGCCCCGACCGAAATCCAGAACAGAATCCTGAACGACTATTCTGCCGACATGTCGAAATATGCAACTCCCAGTCTCGCTGTAAAAATTCGCAGATGCTACGATTCCATTCCCGTCCAGCTCGCCAAGGAGAATCGAAAATTCCAGTACAAGCTTGTGCAACGGGGCGGCACCGCGACCATATTCGGAGAATCGCTGGATTGGCTTTCATTTGCCGGGCTCATTTCCAGATGCAGCCTTGTAAGCAACGGTTTTATGCCGCTGGCGGCGTATGTAGACATGTCAGACTTCAAAATATACATGGGCGACGTCGGCCTGCTCACGTTCAAGTCGGGAATGGCCTCGCAAGTCATACTGTCCGAGACGGAGCCTGACAACGGCTTTATGGGCGGTCTTACCGAGAATTACGTAGCCCAGGCTTTTGCAACCAATGGCCACCGCCTCTTCTACTGGAAAAACAAGAACACTGCCGAGGTGGATTTCGTCCTTCAACTCCAGGATAAAATAGTACCTGTTGAAGTAAAGAAGGGTGTTCACACAAAATCTACCAGCATGAGCATCTTCCGCAAACAATTCAATTGCGAGACGTCTATCCGGATTTCAAAGAAGAACTTCGGATGCACGGACGGCATCATGTCTGTGCCATGTTACGCCGTTTTTTGCATTTGATAAAAAAGGGGTAAGCCTCCCCCTGGTTCCCTCATAAAAAATAACGCCGGGGAAGAGCCCAGCGCAATCAGTCAATTGAAATGTCATCGTGTAGGATGGAGTCGGGAGCCTGCGCTACACTAATTCTTTACGCAGCGTACAGGCAATGCTTCAACGGCAGATTTTGACTCAGTTTGAAACATAACGACATCTTTTCTCACTTGACTATAATTAAACTGGGCGCATTGCGCAGAATAATTATCATGATCCGTTGCTGTCCATAAATAACTCTTATTGCCACGGTTGGAAAATGAAGCATTGTGAACAACTCCTGACGGAAGAACAGAAAAACCATACGAGTCAATTCCAGGCCAATTCTCCCAATCAGAGAAACTCTTTAAAACATCGCCAGCTTTAGAAACGCCAACAAAGTTTACCAATTTCTCCCATTCTTTTTGATTGGGAAGATGCCAACCATTAGGACACACGCCCTTTATTTTAACAGTATCAGATGGGGAACATTTTTTTCCTGCTCCACATTGTATGGAATACTGTGTATATAACGAAATAGAATCTATGGCGGCAGTCCATGTGTAATAACGCCCATATTTTATTACGCAAGAATCAGCACCTCCTTTGTAGCATGTAGACCAAATAGATGTATTGGAAATTATTGACACTTCATAATTGAGATTTTCCGCCATCCATTCCTGTTCGCCAATTTTTACTGTTTTATAAGTTTTTCCATCACGGTCATCATACAATGTACCATAGATGCAATTGTCTTCAGTCCTTGTTTTGCAAACACCTGTTGCCACTAAACTACTTGAAGAAGTTTCAATTACACTTGATGAACTTTCTTCTGACGAGGATGATTCTTCCAGCTTTACACTTGACGAACTTTCCGATGACGATGATTCTGCCGGTTTCACGCTGGAAGAACTGATTTCTGATGAAGATGATTTCGCCTTGCTGCTGCTAGATTCTACAGGTTTGTCTGAACTAGATGATTGAACATTCTTGGAACTTGAGGACACCTCGTTCTTACTGCTGCTAGACTCTACCTTACCGGAACTAGAGGATTCCTTGTTTTTAGCTGAACTCGAAGAAACTTCGTCCTTGACGCTGCTAGAAGATTTCTTGTCATTGCGAGGAGTCGAAGACGACGAAGCAATCTTTTTACTTGACGAAGTGGAAGCAATCTTTTTATTGCTAGACGAAGACGCATCAGCCTTTTCGCTCGACGAAGATACTTCGGTTTCGATGCCGGTTTCCTCGTTTTTTGAGGGACCACTTGAACTTTCGTCGCCACAGGCAACAAAACCGACCACTGCCGCGCAAAATCCAAAAGCAATCAGACCTTTTATGAAGGACTTTTTCATAAAATTCTCCTCTCGGTCAAGAGTCCGCATATCAATATAATTAAAGGCCTGCGTTACAGTAAATTATTTCTTCGCGCAAGGGAAAAACATATCGAAATCGCGCTGTATTTGCTCCCCCGTGGACCTGTAGAAATTATCCCCAAGGTAGTAGTCGCAGACAGTTTCCCTCATTCGCGTGAATTCCTTGAGGCTATGCTTGCCACGCTGAGCCTCAATCGTAAGGTCGATTAGTTCCAGGGCCCTGAAAACAGCCCTTTCAACCTGGTTCTGGTTTCCCTTAGCCTTCCAACGGTTTGCACGCGAGATTTCACTGCCGATATTCAGCATCTGCATCGACAACGGCATTTCGGCCCATCGTCCCGCTGCAAGTTCCTTGTGTTGAGCGTTCTCTACTTGCATAAGGAATTGATTATATCCTTGATTTTTTCCTGAATAGCAGGATCCTCGACGCCACGGCTACGATTTCCCTGATTAGGACGAATATTAATCAACGAATCAAATTCAAGGAAGTCTTCCCCATCCATTTCTGGATAAAGGTTAAAGCCCCAAAGATTTTCTTGTTTGGACCCTTCCTGCAAAAGAAGAGTTTCCAAGTCGGCATGCATTTCCGCATCCAAAGCAATTTTTCTTTCAGAAACATCGACAACACCCTTGACCATATCGCCAAAGTAATGCGCCTGCAATTCCAACAGAATTTTCTTGTCAAACGATTCAGAATAGATTACCATACAACACAATTATAATAAAAAAACACACTACATCCTCGGGAAGCCGTTAGGGGTCTTAGGGGCGGGGCCCCACCTTGGTGGCCATGCGCACTAAGCACTTCCCCAAAGAGGATAACTCTACTAAGGTGCTAAAGCACCTAGTATCGTATAAAAGTGCTAAGTGCTGTCCGCCCTAGGCGAGGGGGTGCCGGAAGACCCTTTTGGGGCTGCAGGCAGGGGGATTCTTCCCCCTTTTTAGACGAAAGAACGGCTCTTTGAGCCTACAGACTAAAGACGAAAGTGAAATAATGGCGCTTCGCGCTTGTTAAGGCATAAAATCTTTCGCCTTTCGTCTCTCGTCTCTCGTCTAATTTCTATATTTTGCCCCGAAAAATTATCTTCAAGGATACTAACATGAAACGTACTCATAACTGCGGCCAGCTGCGCAAGGCAGATGTTGGCCAGACCGTAACACTCGCCGGTTGGGTGGATCGCCGCCGCGACCATGGTGGTGTGATTTTTGTTGACCTCCGCGACAAGTATGGCAAGACCCAGATCGTCTTCAACCCGGACTACAACGCCGACGTGATGAAGACCGCCGAACAGCTCCGCAACGAATACGTGATTACTGTGACCGGCAAGGTCTACGCCCGCGAAGAAGGCAACACGAACGAGAAGCTCGCTACGGGCGAAATCGAAGTCAAGATTGACCAGATTGAAATTTTGAACGCGGCCCTCACCTCCCCGCTCGCCATCAACGACCCGAACGAAGAATGCAAGGAAAACGACGACCTGCGCCTGCAGTACCGTTACCTCGACCTCCGCCGTCCGTGGATCCAGAAGAAGCTCCTCCTCAAGAGCCGCTTCCTCAAGGCCGTGTACGACTTCTTCTACGCTAACGGTTTCGAAAACATCGAGACTCCGGTGCTCTGCAAGTCCACTCCGGAAGGCGCCCGCGACTACCTGGTGCCGAGCCGCGTGAACCCGGGCAAGTTCTACGCCCTGCCGCAGTCTCCGCAGCAGTACAAGCAGCTCTTGATGATTGCCGGCATGGACCGCTACTTCCAGATTGCCAAGTGCTTCCGCGACGAAGACCTCCGCGCCGACCGTCAGCCGGAATTCACGCAGATCGACGTCGAAATGTCCTTCGTTGACCAGGACGATGTGATGGCGATGTTCGACAAGTTCGTGACCGAAGTGCTCGGCAAGGTCTGGGACTTCGAACCGCCCAAGAAGATCCGCCGCATGAAGTGGCACGAAGCCATGCTCAAGTACGGTTCCGACAAGCCGGACCTCCGCTTCGACCTCGAGATTCACGATGTTTCCGAAATCGGCGCCAAGTCCGAATTCGGCGTGTTCAAGAACTGCGTTGCCGCCGGTGGCAAGATCCGCGGTATCGCCGCCAAGGGCTGCGTGGACTTCACCCGCAAGCAGATTGACGAACTCACCGCCTACGTGGGCAAGTACGGTTCCAAGGGCCTCGTGTGGATGCGCGTCAAGGAAAACGACGAAGTGGAAACCCAGGTCGGCAAGTTCTTCACGACCGAACAGCTCAACGAACTGCGCGACGCCGTCGGTGCCAAGTGCGGCGACATGATGTTCTTCATCGCAGGCCCTGAAAAGGTTGCTGCTACGGCTATGGGCCAGCTCCGCTTGGAAGTCGCCCGCATCAAGGGTCTCCGCGATCCGAAGAAGCGCGAGTTCGTGTGGATTACCGAATTCCCGATGTTCGAATACAGCGACACCGAAGGCCGCTACATGGCCATGCACCATCCGTTCACCAACCCGCTCCCGGAACACCTCGACATGATGCTCGGCGGCAACCTGAAGGATTGCAACGCCGAAGCCTACGACCTCGTTCTGAACGGTGTGGAAATCGGTGGCGGTTCTATCCGTATCCACAACCCGGAAGTCCAGGAGAAGGTGTTCCGCCTGTTGGGCCTCTCCGAAGAACAGGTGAAGGAAAAGTTCGGCTTCTTCGTCGACGCCTTCAAGTACGGCGCTCCTCCGCACGGTGGTCTCGCCTTCGGTCTCGACCGCGTCGTGGCTACCATGGAAGGCGAAGAATCCATCCGTGACTTCATCGCGTTCCCGAAGAACACGAGCGCTTCGAGCCCGATGGACCAGTGCCCGAGCGAAGTCGACCTCCAGCAGCTGCAGGACATCCACATCTCCGTGCAGATGCCGAAGACAAAGTAAGCAGTGATTAGTGGTTAGTGGTTAGGAAAATTTGCCACCGCTAACTACTAACGAAAGAAACGCCCCGCGGAAAAAACGCGGGGTTTTCTTGTGCAGGAGAGAGGCGCGAGGCTCGAGGTACGAGGTATGAGCGATGAGGTTCGAGGCTAGTGAATAAGGATCACGCACTTCGTGCGTCAATATAAGACGGCGAAGCCGTGATATTTCTCACTAGGCCCTAGCCTCTAGATTCTCTAACGGAGATTGCTTCAGGGCTTCGCCCTTCGCAATGACAACCAAGGCGAATGCCACGCCAAAACGCTTGCGTTTCGGCATGGCAGAGCCGACGAGTCATGCGCCTGCGAATGACAAACCCACTTCCTACTGTCTACTTCCTACCCTTCTTATGCCCATACCCGTAGCCATAGCCGTAGCGGTAATAGCCATAGCCGTAGTGGCCGGGTTCGTGTTCGCAGTGGTTCATCACGAAGGCGCCCGGTTTCTGCGCATAGCGGTGCAGCTTCTGGACGACTTCCTTGATTTCGCTGATGCTGTGCTTTCCATAATGCAGCACATACAGGCCAAAGTCGACGAGCGGGTAAATCAGTTCCGCATCGGTCACCAAGTTGAGCGGCGGTGTATCGATGAACACCATATCAAACTTCGAGCGAGCCTCTTCGACGAGTTTCGCCATGTTGTCGCCACGGAGCAGTTCGCATGCGGCCGAGAGGGCCTTGCCTGCGCCGACCATGTACAGGCCCTTCACTGCAGAATGCGGAGCCACGGCCGTATCGAGAGTCGCCTTGCCGCCGAGAATTTCGGCCAGGCCAAAGTCGGACTTGCCGCGCAGCATACCTAGACGCATGTCGGCATCAATCAGCAGCACCTTCTTGCCGCTTTCGGCAAATAGCGATGCGAGGTTCAACGACACGAAGCTCTTGCCGACTCCCGGAATCAAACCGGTAATCATCACGACCTTGTGTTCCATCGAAGCCATAGAAAATTCCAACGCCGTCTGCAGAGAGCGGAACGATTCGCTGACTGGGTCTTCGGGCTTAGTGATGACAAACGGATTCCCGTGCCTCAAGTGGCGGTGGCCCTTCAGGGCGCGGCTGCTGGACTGCGGAATCTTGGCGAGCACGCTCAGCTCTGTCGCGCGTTCCACTTCGAGACTGCTGCGCACACCGTTCTTGAGGATACGCCTGACGAAAACGGCGAGAATGCCCAGCATAAGGCAGGCCGCAATGGAGCAGACAAAGATGTTGAACTTTTTCGGCTTGCTCTGGATGGGTTCGATTTGCGCATAGTCGACGACGCGCACGTTCCCGACTTCACCCGCACGCACCACGCGGAGCTGCTGGATGTTGTTGAGCATGTTCGTATAGACTTCGTTGTTGACCGCGACTTCTTCTTGCAGGCGCAAGACTTCTTGCTGCGTAAGCGGCATGGTCTCGGCGGTCTTCTTCAATTTGGAAAGTTCGGCACGCAGGCGGTCTTGCTGTTTGACGATGGTGCGCACGTTCGGATGTTCTTCCTTGAACAGGCGCATCAAGGCTTGGCGCTGCTGTTCCAGTTCAAGAATCTGGCGCTGCAGGTCAACTTCCTTTTCGAGGTGCGCCCTGGTCTCGCCGGTCATGTCGACAGAGCCAATCTTATAGCGGTAATCGGCAAGGATTTTTTCGGCGCTGTCCAGTTTCGCCTTGACTCCAGGCAACTGAGCCTCCAGGAATTCCAAGGTCTTCTGCGCCTCGGCGCTACGCATTTCTACGTTCTGCCGCAAGTAAGTTTTTGCAATGGTATTCAAGATAGATGCGGCACGATCCGGGTAGCGGTGGCTCAGGCTCACCCCGATAATTCCCGTCTGCTTGCCCCTCTCCGAAACAGAAAGAGAACGCGCGAGTTTCCGAACCGCCATCAGCGGATTGGTCTGGCGGAGCGCAAATTCTTCCCCTTCCGAGGCGCGCATCAGCTTAACGCAAATCACGAGTGTGTCACCAGCATACGGAGCACGCAAGCGGTCGCCGACATTGCCTTCGAGCAGTTTACTGCCTTCGGGTGTATAGACGGCATACGTATTCGCGCTGAGGACTTTGGCAATCCAACGTTCAGTACGGGCCAAAGCCGGAATATTGAGTTCCTCGATATCCATGCGACCTTCGCGATGGAGAAGGCGGTTCAACTTGCTAATGGGAGTCGCACTATAAGCCAAACGTTCCGCATCGACCACATAGTCCAGAACCATCCGGCTCTTGATCAATTCTATTTCGGCATCGGCAGGGCTAGAGACATCCAACAGGGCACCCATTTCGCCCATGGCCTTTGTGGCCTTGTTCCCGCCCTTGACGTTCACTTGCAACAGGGCGTCGCTCGTAAACTGCGGACGGATCCACATACCCACCCCGATACCAATCAGGGCACCCAAAATCATACATGCCAACAAAAACAGTTTGCGGCTCCAAAGAATACCGAATGCTTCAAGCAGCGTAATCGATTCCGTCGGTGTGGGAATCTGCAATTGAGCCAAACTGATTGTCGTGCTCTTCTCGTTTTCAGCCATAGAAATTCCTATTCAGTTTGTTATAAAAATAAAAAAAACGCCGAGGAACAATGGACATGTTCTTCGACGTTATCCTTAAAGATTTAACTTCCGTCTTTACTCGTTGTTTATCGGGACCATTTCTACACGACGGTTCATCGTGCGCCCATCCTTGGTATCGTTGCTGGCAATGGGCATCGTGTTGCCATAGCCAACAGCACGCAAGCGAGATTCAGACACGCCTCTCTTCACAAGGTAGTCCACAACGGTCTGGGCACGGCGCTGCGAGAGGTTCATGTTATAATCGTCGGTTCCCGTATTATCGGTATGGCCTTGTACCTCAAGGCTTGCAGAGGGGAACTTCTTCATCAAACGAGCGACATCGTTAAGCGTACCATAGCTTCTCGGAGTCAGCTTTGCAGAATTGGTCTTAAAGTTAATGCCCTTCTTGAGTTCGTCAAGGTCTTCCTTCTTGTTCAGCGGGCAACCATTGGAGTCAATCACCACACCCGGAAGCGTGTTGGGGCACTTGTCCTTATTGTCGGGCACGCCATCCTTGTCAAAGTCAGGGATACAACCATTGCTGTCCACCTCGGCTCCAGCCTCGGTATTCGGGCACTTGTCCTTGTAGTCGGGCACGCCATCCTTGTCGTGGTCAAACGGGCAACCATCTTCGCCAACTTCAATGCCCGGCTTGGTGTTGGGGCACTTGTCCACGTTGTCAGGTACACCATCCTTGTCAAAATCACCCACCTTGGGTTCTTCCTTCTTCGTGGTATCCTTCATGATAATGACAATCGTGTCGCGCTGAGGTTCGTGCTTAATGACAATCGTATCGCGGAGCGGACGTTCAGGAGCTTTCTCTTCTGTGCCACCGAAACGAATGGTCAGTAAAGCAGCACCGGCCCAAAGCGGCGTAGGAGCGTAGCAGAACGAACCCTTGTGGCCGCGTTCACCCGAGTAGTGAATTGTCTTGCCGTCGCAGCCCTTCATTTCTTCTTCGTAATCGAAGCCGAGGTTCTTGAAGGTACGAGCAGCAATATCCATACCCACAGCGAAATCCACATTCTTGGTGATGTGGAAACGCATACCCGGAGTCACAAGCATCGGATCGTAGAACGGGTCGACATAGTATTCTCCCTTTTCTTGCAAGCGCATTTCACCGCTGAATTCAAGGAAGAAGTCAACAAACTGGATCGGAACAAGGTTCAAACCGGTGCTATACACGAATGTAGTAGCCTCGCCATCTCCCGTAGGAACAACAACGCCAGCAGATCCGTTCCAACGCAAGGGGATGTTCCTCTTGGAGAAATCCATCGTGAGAGCCAAACCTGCACCGAATGCCCAGCTATTGGCGGTCAACGGATGCGTATAACCATCGCCGTTCAAGTACCAAGCGTGTCTCGGACGGACACCAGCCTGAGTTTCACCCGTAGGGGCATAGGCGTCTAACAAGAGAGCGACGCTCCAAATTCTATTCGTGTCGAAGGGGGCGCGAATCTTGGCAAAGATGTCCAAGTCACCACGGCCAATAGCCCACATGTTCGAGGCACCGCCCGGACTGTCCGGAGCATGGTCATAATAGAGAGGCATGCTTAAACCGAGGTCTACGAAGTCCAAAAGACCGAATCCGATGAAGAAGTCACCGGACATAGTCGCGGCCCAATCCATGAACGCATGGCGCTTGCCATCCATCTCGTAACCACCACCACGAGTAAAGGCCCAGGCGTCGGTAGCAATGGTTCCCCCGGTCCCGACTACGGTATTCCACTGGCCAAGGGTTTTCGCGTTAATCTGATGTAAACCATCAGATCCTCCGGCCACAATGCCGGAATGGGCAAACGAAAGGCTAGACGCCAATAGCGCACAGCCCAATACTTTGTTAATTAAACGCACCTTAAAACTCCTTCTGGTTTTTCGGTTTCCAAATCATATATAAAATAATAATAAAAATAGCCGGGCAACGCGTTTTTCCCGATTATATATCCATTTTTATGTAAAATACAAACAAAAGACCAACCCACTCCGTTTATTACCTACAAAGGTGCGCTAAGCGGCCCCCCGTTTATCGGCCGCTTCCCGGAGGACTTTTAAGAAATAAGCCGAATCCCCACTTTTCCAGGCTCTTTCAATAGCCTGGAGCGCAGATCGGTCCGTGCTATAATTAGGCTTTTCAGCGAGCCCTTGACGATTATTCATGCGTCCCCTTCCATTCGTGCAAGTTTTTTGTAATATCAAATATAACACATCAAGGAACATGCGTCAAGAGGTTACTTTCCCCTAAATTTCATCTAGTTTAATCACAGAACTCCTGTGCCCTCGACGTTCACGGACTACATACATGCCCGCGGGGAAATTGGCTTTTCTGAGCAAAATAAGCCATTCATTCGGATTGGAAATTCCTAAAACAGGGAAACTGCCGAGCCATTTTCCGTTCAAATCGAACACGTCGATTTCCACTCTACCCTTTGCAGAGGCCAATGCCGGAGCCCTCCAAGAAACCATATGCAAGGGGACATCCGCAAGCGAATCCTCGGCCAAAGCGTACCAGCGGGAGTCCGCAAAATCGGCCGTCGCATCGGCCGGGGGCTCGGTGAGGTTGGCCCCGAAATTGGCATTGTTCAGCATGTCGGTGTTCACCATGCCATAGAAAATGCCCTTGGAAATTTCGGACGTGAAATTGTTTTCGAGGTCGCCACGGAGTTGGGCCGTCCCGCTCAGTTTTTTCCCGTCCACAGGCCACATGACGCCGTGGACCTGGGCCTTCCCCGACACAGTGCTGTTCGTAATGACACTGAGAGCCCCGACACGGGCATCATCCTTAATTGTCCCGCTCACGAGCCAAGCGTCTTCTTCGAGGATGGCGTTATCGGCCATGCTGCCACCACTCACAAGCGCACGCCCCCGGACCACAGCCTTCCCGCCAACCGTGCCGCCGTTCACGACGGCAAAGTCCTCAATCCGGGCATCGCCCGAAACAGTGCCGCCATTCACGACAGCATCCGGGCCAATATAAACCGAAGCGTCCACCTTGGCCTTGCTACTAACCCAACCACCGCCGTTCGCATGCTTCGCATACCCTTGAGCGCTCCCGCCGGCATAGCCGGCCGGTTTCCAGAAGTTGTCGTTGTAGCCTTCGGGTTTCCCGTTCACCACCTCTATCATGTACGGGTAACGGTAGACGCTATAGTAGAACTGGTCCCAAAGAATCGTCTGCATCTCGGAGGGGGCGGCGGTCACGGCGAGCCAGAGGGCCTTGTCGGAGGCCTTCGTTTCGATGGAGATATTGCCCGCCGTGTCCAGCATCAGTTCGCTGTAGCGCGGTGTGCCGTCGGAACCTTCGGCCACCAACCCCACGGCCCACTGGCTCGCCGGATCGGGCAAAGCATCCGGTGCATAGTTGCACCACTTGTAATGTTTACCCTTGTACGTATCCTCGTTGTCGCCAAAACACTTGTAGCCTTCCCCCTTCTTGTGCTGGACAATCCCGCGGAACTTGACAGTCACCTTCCCCGCCGAATCAGGGTAAATGCGCACAATGTTGTAGCCCCAGCGCTGCGGAGCCCAATAGTTCGGTACAATGTAACGGTCCGGCCCACCCGAGGCAGAATCCATCCTATTCAACATCGTCACGCGCATGTGCCGTGCCGTATTGGAAGTGTTCCGGCGTGTCGAGAATTCGTAGTCCCCCCAAGACTTGCTGTAGAGCTTTTTCTTTTCGGGAGCATACTCGAACGTCGCATTCTTCATCGCAAACTGTCCGAACTCGCGGTTCAAATCTTCCAGAGTCCAACTGTACACCATCATCATCGCAGTAAAGGGAGTCTGCTCCATGCGGCCGTCCTCACCATCGTGGATCGATTCCATCCAGAGGCGGTTCACTTCCTTGGCACCGTCATTGCCGCCACCGAACTTTTCCTTGAGGTGTTCCAAAAACTGCCAGTTGCAGTAGCGGTCGCGTGTGGAGCCATAGTACAGATAAGGGAAGTTGATGAGGTATTCGGAGCAATGGGCGTCCTTTGGGTTGTACTGGTGTGCCATCCAGTTGGCATGCGACTCGGCAAACCAGCCCGCATGGCTGTTGTTGCCCATCCAACCCGCAACACCTTGCAGGCCGTGCGCAAATTCGTGCGACGTGCCCCAATAATCCTTCAAGGACCCCACACCAATCCACATGCCAGGCCCGTACTCGCCGTTCAAATCCTTGACATAATCGAGCCCGCCGTAAAGCGACGCCATCACGGCATTTTCAAAAACATAGATGTTGCTCTTGAGTTTCTTGTCTGGGCTTTTGGGGAAAGGCAACATCCATCCAAGAGAATCCGTGTAGAACGAGAAAACCTTCTCCAGTGATTGCAAAACGCCCTGGGCATCCGCTGCAGGAATTGAGACAGTGTTTGTGATTCCATCGTCCGTCTTCGGCTTCTTGCAGACCTCGAAATGATCGGATTCATCGATTAACGAAAAGCCATTACCCGCGCACTGGTTTTCCCACGTTATGGCAAAACCCAGGCATGGCAAAGTCGCCAACAGGAACGGAATAAAAATCTTCATAGGAACTCCTTGCACAACCCATAAGAAAAATATACTCGTAAAACGGCTGCGTCAATATCTACGCAAAACCGGTTCGGAATTTTATAAGGCAAGCTTTTTATTTGGCGACATCCGGCGCCGGATTTGCCGCATTTTTCTTATGGCGGCCAATATTCTTGAAATCCGGAGTCAGTTTAGCGCAAGCCGAATCCTTCGGCAAGGAGCGGTACAGCACGAGTTCCTTCGTAAAGAACCCCTTGGTCGAGGAGCTGACGGTCCACTTGTTGCCGGCAGCGCAACCACCAAACTGCACCTTGTTCTCGGCGACAAAGCGCGAGCCCGTCACCTTGTACTTGAAATAATCCGTCTGAGCCGTATCGGGGAGTTGCAAAGATTTCGGCCCACCAATATCGTTGTTGCGTGCAAAGTACGTCTTCTGCGCATCCACGTAGCCCGCTGCCCAATCCTGCATATCCTTGAGAGCCGATTCCACGTTAGCCACCTCGTGCATTTCGGAAAAGCCCGTAAGCGCGGCAACAATCACGATTAAAACGACCACTCCCCCAGCCGAACTGGCAATGGCAATTTTAGCTTGACGGGACAGCGGATGAGTTTCGACTTCCACTTCTTCTTCGAGCAAGCCTTCCATCGGTTCGACCGTATCCCACTTGAGCAGGCGCATAGCCACCAAGACATGCACCGCCTGCTTGGGAAACGCCAAGCAAACCAAGGCAAGCAACAAAATGAGTATACCGACAACCAAAAGCACCGTAAGTGCCGTTTCGGCTGTAGGCAACAGGGCATTGACATCCTTGACCATCGCCAAAAGCTGTTTGTCTTCGGCAAAGTTCTTCGCCGCAATCCGGCCCGTAAAGTTGGAATATCGCGCAAGCGCAAGGTGAATCGCATCAGTAGCAATTGCAAGAACAGCGGTAAGTACCCTCGACACGAGCACGAAAATCATGCCAATAATGGCAATCATCGCTCCAATCAAGCGGACCGTGCGTATGGGTGTCAATCCGTTCATTTTTTCGCCACCAATTCCTTGGCCAATTTTTTCGCCGTTGTAAAGTCAGCCTTACCCGTACCGAGCTTGGGCACTTTGTCCACAGCAAATGCCGCCGCCGGGAGCATAATTGGCGGGAACCCGCTTGCACGCAGTTCCGAAAGCACATCCTTCGGGTCTTTTTCGCCCTGGTAAAGGAGCACAATCTTTTCGCCCTTCGCCGAATCGGGGATAGCCGTCACCACGTAGTCGCAACCTTCGAGCACCGGCGTATCTTGAATCTTCTTTTCCACGGCACCAAGGCTCACCATCTCGCCACCCAGCTTGGCAAAGCGGCTGTAGCGGTCCACAATCGTGAGGAATCCGTCTTCGTCGAGGAAGCCCTTGTCGCCCGTGCGGTAGTAACGCTTGCCATCGATTTGCACCATCACGCTTTGGGTGCGTTCGGGGTCCTTGAGGTAGCCCACCATCACCTGGCAGCCGCCAATCAAGACCATGCCCGCCTCGCCTGTCGGCAGCGGCTTGTTCGTCTCGGGGTCCACAATCAAGAACTGGGAACCAGGGAGCGCCATGCCTACCGTACCCGGCTTGTTGTTCACCTGCATGGTCATGTAGTCGCTGCGGAGGTTGTTCTCGGTGTTGATGGATGCCACCGGGGCCGTCTCGGTGCAGCCGTACCCTTCGTAAATTTCTTTGCCGAACTTGAGACGGAACGCGGTCACCAGTTCCGGGCGCAAGGCCTCGGCACCGGCGATAATCAGGCGCACGTACTTGAGCGCCATCGGGTGCACGTAACGGCTAATCGTAAACGCACGCAGGAATGTCGGGGTTGCGACAAAGGCAGACACACGGAATTCCGCACAAACTCGCGCCATGGTCTTCACGTCGGTCGGGTCGGCCACCGTCACGATGGGGCAACCTTCGGTGAGGTTCAAAAGCGTCGTCACCGTAAGGCCAAAGCTATGGAACAGCGGGAGTTCCGAGAGCATCACGTCGGCGCGGGTCACGTTGAAAATACAGGCGAGCTGCTGGATGTTGCCCATGAGGTTCCTGTGGCTCAGCATCACCCCCTTGGGCGTACCTTCGGAACCGGAACTGAACATGATGGCCGCAATGCTGTCGAGCGACACGCGCTTGCGGAAGCAGAACTTGATAAGCCAGCTCGGGGCGAACATGCAGAACACGAGGAAGAAGGCTATCTTCGCCTTCGGGATTTCCTTCATGAAATCTTCGGCGTAGAACAAACGCAGTTTATCGCTTGCAATCTTCGAGTAGTCGTTCCCGCGACCTTTCAGTTTCTCGATGAACTGGCGGCTCGTAATCACGGACTTCACATCGGCACGTTCGGCACAGAATTTCACGTTGTCGACCGACGAGGTGTAGTTCAAATTCACGTTCGTCTTGCCCAAGAGCCAAAGAGCGAGGTTCACAATGACTCCTGCAGGGCTCGGCGGGAGCATGATGCCCACGTTATTTTCGTCGGAACCGAGAATCTTCTTCAGGTGCCTGCTGAACGCGACAACCGCACCCATCAGTTTGTAACCGGAGAAGTGCCCTCCATCGGGATTGTAAATAGCAGGGCCATTCTTGATATGGCGCTTGTACGTACGGATCCAGCTATCGGCAATCGGGTGAACGAACGAAACGGCATAGCTCCAAGCATCAATCGAAACCTTACGGACAATGGCGCGGACCTCGTTGGGCGGAGTGGAGGCCGGAATCGGTTCACCGAAGGCAACCGTCACAACGCGTTCAGAAGAAGCGCCGTACATGTCGGAATCGCTGTAGCTGTAGTTACTGCCCCACAGCCCCTGGATGTAGAAGGGCAGCACCTGGGCTTCCGTCCCCTCGACCACCTTCGAGTAGTCGATGGTAAACGGTTCGACGTGCGGAGACTTGGACACCTCGCCCGTCGGGAAGAATACAACTGCGCGGCCTTCCAGCAAAGCCTGGTGGATGCGGCCCATAGCCGATTCCTGATGGCGGGAGTCGTAACGGATGACACCCATGCGCTTGAGCAAAGCGCGTAAGTACCATTTTTCGAAGTGGTCCTTACTCGTCGCAATAGTGAGCGAACGCGGGGACGCCATCTGGACCATGGCCCAGTCGATAAAGCTGTGGTGGTTGCCCACCAAGAGAATCGGGCCGTCGTTCGGGATATTCTGGACACCGAGAACGCGAATCTGGTACTTGTTGAAAACAAGGCGCAAGATAGAGCGAATCAAAGCTTGGGGCAAATTGGAAATAGCCCAGACAAACACGCCTATCGAAATAATGGCCAGACCGATAAAGTAAAGCTGCGGAGGAATCGCCGTATAGTGGCGCATCCAGGAGAACAGGAACAGGAACGCGACCAGCACGACCGCCTGGATCAAATTAGCAAGCGCAAGGACCCAGCCCGAATTGTTCGGACGCGTATTGTACTGGAGCAAGGCGTTCACCGGCACAAGGAACATGCCACCGCAGAAACCGATAAGCGTGTACAAGATAGCGAGTGCAACCGGATGCACGAGGAACGGGACGAGGAACATGCAGACAGAAACAAAAATCATGCCCAGAGGAATGAACCCGGTCTCAATGAAGTCCTTGGATTTCTGCGCCGCAAAGATGGAGCCCAGCATGAGACCCACCATCGCGAACGGCAGCATGTTCTGGATCATGTTGATGTCGTTCGAACCGGAAAGGTCCTGGAACATGAGTACGAACACCTGAGCCATAGCCCAGAACATCGCGAGGGCGATAATCGAAGCCCTGAGCGTGGAATGACGCCAACCGATGCCGAACTTACGGCGGGACTTGTAGAAATTCAGGTTCAGGTTCTCGTAACGGACTTTCGGAACAAGGAAACTTGCTACCGTACCTAGAACACTGATTCCCGTCAAGACCCACGGGATAACCACCGACCGCGAAATAATCACCCCGACCGCCTCGTAGGACGCACTTTCATTGAGTTCAACGAGGTTCACGGCAACAATAACAAGGCCCGAAGCGAAGATAATGCTTATCAGCGAGAAAATCTGGAGAAAAGCGTTCGAGTAGCTCAAGTTGCGGACGCCAAACATCTCCTTGAGAATCGTGTACTTGGCCACGCTGTGAACGGCAAAACCAGACGAAAGACCAATGGAAAGCCAGAAGGCAACTCTCGGGCACCCGCAAGTCACAAGGACAGACATTGCAATAACAAAAGCCGTCATGAACAAGGCAGACCAAGCCAAGACCTTGTTCTTCGAGAACTTGTTGGCCAAGAACCCGGCTGGGAAGAACATCAGTACGTAGGGGGCGATAAAGAATATCTGAAGCATGAAGCTCTGCCAAATCTGGCCACTTTCCCCAGCAGTGAACGACCCCGACAGGATTTTCTGTGCATAGATAAATACGCCCATCTGCACAAAGGTCATTGCGAGAATGGATAAGAAAAATCTTACCGAACCCTTAATTTTCCACATATTCGAGTCCTTGATGAATATTGGGAATAAAGATATAAATCCATGCTCTAAAAAAGGGGGACTGGATGTTTTAAATAATATTTCAGGACTTCCCACACCCCATTAGCGACTCAATTTCGGCAACAGTCCTGGGAATATGCCTAGAAAGGTTGACATGCCCAGTCCCGGTAATCAGCAAGTCGTCCTCGATGCGGATACCGATTTTTTCGCGATACCGCTTGCCCCCGATGGTCGCCGAGAACGTCCCGTAAAGCCCCGGTTCGCACGAAATCATCATGCCCGGTTCGAGCACCGTCGTAAGCGAACGGCTCCCCGGATCCCCTTCGTGGATTTGCTCCCCGATAAAATGGCTCACTCCATGCGGACGGCGGTCGTACAGCAGTTTGTAAGTACCGCGAGCCCCCTTCACCAGGCGCGTTTCGAGTTGTTCCATAATGTAGTCCCACGGGATTTGCCCGATTTCCTTGAGGGACACCCCAGGGCGCACCGCACGGCGGTAAACTGCGGCAGAATCCAGGACAATTTCGTACAACATTTTTTGCAAAGGATTGAACTTGCCGTTCACGGGAATGGTTCGCGAAATATCACTGTGGAGCGTCCCTACGCGGGTTCCGAAATCGAGCAGCACCAGGCTCCCCTTCTTGAGAAGTTCGTCCTTTTTCACGTAATGCAGGCAGCAGGCGTTCTCGCCCGAAGCGACAATGGTCGGGAATGCCAAATCCCCGTCGCCACCGAGGAGCAGTTGGTGGTCGAGGAACAGGCCCAAATCACGCTCGCCCTTGAACGTGGGCATAACCTCCAACAGTTTGCGGAAAGCCTTGTCCGTGGCCACCTGCGCGCGCTTTGCTTCATCGATGCGCGGGGCATCCAGCGGGAGTCTCAGTTCCCAATGCAAATCGGCGGCACTCCGCACAGCAACCCTATGTGGCCGCAGGGCTCGTTCCACTTTTTGTTTGAACTTCCAGTTGTGGTCGCCCTGGAATTTATCATGAAAAAACGCATAAACAAACGACTTTGATCCCTTCTTCTTCACAAGAGATTCAAGAGTCTCGTAGAACTTGTCGGCTGGCCGAACATCCTTGAACCCCGTCAGTTGCGCGGCCTCGGAATCCCCATCCAGGTAGCCAATCCGCTTGCCCACCCAAAATTCCTTGAACGGGTCTTTTTTCGGGACGAACAGGATTTCGGACTTGGATGCGGGGTCGAGCAGCAAAAAACATCCTGCCTGGTTCACACCCGTCAAAAAGAGAAATGCCGGTTCTTGAATAAACTTAGTCCAAGTGGAAGTGAAGGCTTCCTCGCACCCTGGATCCACGGGCATACCCGCAAAAACGCAAACAGAATCCAGTTTTTCCATCAGGGCCATGCGCCGGGCATGGTAAATTTCCCTGGAATCATGTTTACAAGAAGATACAAATACCTGAGAATAGGCTTTCGCCAAAGAAAAATCCTTTTGCATAGGTAAAAATTTATGTTTTTTACAATTAATTGCCTTTTAACAATATATATTTAGGCTACCACAGACTAGAATGGAGCCTGAATAATGATTTTAAAGAATTGGAAACTCATCCTCGCTGCTCTCAGCCTTGCCATGTTCACTGCTTGCGCCGGTTCCTCCGGTGGTAGCGAAGAAAGCGGTGACGACGGATACTCCTACGAAGACGATGGTAGCGGCAACACCGTAAAGAAGAAAAAACCGGTCAAGGTCGACAAAGACGAACTCAAGGATTCCGAAAAGGAAGCCATGGCCCTCACTGAAGAGAACCACAAGCTCCGCAAGGAAATCTTCGACGCCAAGAACAAGCTCGGTTTGCCCACCGGTCAAGGGAGCGACGACGCTTCTGCCGGTGAATGATTAACGAAGAGCATTATCATATTTCCGACGACCTGAAACGCATTGTTTCAGGCGAGAACGAGACGGTTTTCCGGTTATTGGAGAGCCGTTTTTCTGTTGAGATCCAGACGCGACTCCCGGGGCTCCGCATCAAGCCCCGCAAGGGGGCCGACATGGAGGGTGTACTCTCCGTGCTGGACCAGCTCAAGATGTCGGCAAGGCATGGCGACGGCATGACAGCCAAGCAACTCGACCGCATCCTTGGCCCGACCGTCGAGCCGTCCGGCAAGTCCATCCCCGACGCCCCCATCTTCCGCAACCGGTTCGGCATCGCCATCTCGGCAAAGACCCCCTCGCAAGTGGAACTGGTCGAAGCCGTCGAAAAGAACGACGTCATTTTCGCCAAAGGCCCTGCAGGGACCGGCAAGACATTCCTCGCCGTAACGCTTGCCGTCGCAAGCCTCGAGCGGCACGAAGCCGAAAAGATTTGCCTTGTCCGACCGGCAGTCGAAGCCGGAGAATCGCTCGGATTTTTGCCCGGCGACCTCAAGGAAAAAATCGCGCCGTACCTGCGCCCGATCCACGACAGCCTTTCTGAACTCCTCCCCGCCGAAAAGCTCCGCCGGTACGAAGAATCCGGAGCAATCGAAGTGGCCCCCCTCGCCTACATGCGCGGACGCACGCTAAAAAGGGCCTTCATCATCCTCGACGAAGCGCAAAACACGACAATTGCGCAGATGAAAATGTTTCTCACGCGCCTGGGCCCCCATAGTAAAGCTATCATTACAGGGGATGCCACACAGGTGGACCTCGCCGCAGGTCAGGTTTCCGGTCTGGAGCACGCCATGAAAATCCTGAAAGGGATTCCCGGAATCGCGCAAGTGCAGTTCACGGCAACCGACATCCTGCGCCACCACCTGGTCAAGGACATCCTGCACGCCTACGCCGAAAAGGAAAAAAAGAAATGAAGAAGAAACAGATGAAGCTCCACCTCTTTATCGGATGGCTACTCATACTAGGCATCGCCTTCTTGCTTTTCCCAGACAAGAACGTAGCCGTGCAAGCCGAACGCCCGCACCTGGGGCAGCTCAGCACCCGCACCATCGTTGCCCCCATCAACTTCGAGGTTCCCAAGACCGAACAAGAAATTGAGCAGGAACGCAACCGCGCCGCCGAAAAGATCAACGCCATCTTCGAGTTCAACACCGACGAAAGCAACCGCATCTACGACGACCTGAAGCAGTACCTCTCCAAACTCGCCTCGTACGGCGCGCTCCAGTCCCAAATCAACTCGGCCGACGACGAAGAATCGCCCATCCAGCCCAAGGTGCAACAGGCCTCCCGCCTTTACGAAACACTCAAGTCCCGCCTTTCCCCTTCGGCCATCAAGCAGCTGAGCGTCAACTCCAAGGCAAGGGATTCCCTGCTTTCGAAATTCAGCAAGATGCTGCAAAAGGGAGTCTCTAACACGTACATCGCCAGTTCCGAAACGGCAGTGCAGCTTTACCGCGATACATACAACGTCCAGGAACTCAAGTTCATCATTTACAACAAACCGAACGTCGCGCTAATCAAGGACAACCAGGAATTGACGCTCGAAGTCAGTTCCATACAGCCGGTCCAGCGCAGCATCGACGAAACCTTTGCAGAACTGCAACTCAGTTTCCCCAACGACCAAGGTATCTTGAGCGCCTTCTACGAAGCACTGTACGTATTCACTCTGCCCAACGTATTCTACCTCGATAAAGAGACGATGGCCCGCAAGCAGCAGGCCCGCGACAAGGTGACCCGCATCAAGGGCATGATTCCGCGCGGCATGGAAATCGTGACGCAAGGTTCTCCCGTCACCAAGGAAATTCTCGAAAGGATTGACGCGCTGCAGCTTGCCCAGAAAAAAGAAGAGAACTCGAGAGTGCTGACCGCACCGTACGGGCACTTCCTCATGTTCCTCATCGTCATCACGGCGTTCTACCTGTTCATGCTCGTGGTCTCGACGCACTCGATGTTCAGGACCCCGAGGCAATTGTGGAGTTTGTCTGTACTCGTCGCTTTGCAGCTGTTCGCCTTCTGGGGCGGCAAGTACCTCACGGACTTCCTGAGCCAGACTCCTGAACTCGCCTCCTTCTCCGAGAAGGTGGACTTCATGTGGCTGTACCCGTTCGCCTTCACGCCGGTCATCGCGACCGTGCTCTACGACAGGCGCCTGAGCACAGGCTTCTGCGTATTCTCCGCATTCACGTTCGGCATTCTCAACGGATACGACCTCGCAGCGACCATCGCCGTCATCGTGGTGCTCTTCACCACGACACAGCCGCTGACCCGCATGCGCTACCGCGTACAGTTCTTGTGGGGAATTTTCGCCGGCATCGGTTCTTTGGCCGTCGCCATCACGATTATGTTCCTGCTGCGTAACCGCATGGAATTCGCCCCGTTCTACCAGACGCTCATCGCCGCAAGCGTAAACGTCATCGCCTGTACGGCAATCGCATCCGTGCTCTTTATGCACTTGATTGAACGCATCCACGGCATCACGACCGTGCTTACACTCATGGAGATGTCCGACTTCAACAGGCCGGCCCTCAAGCGCATCTCGGAACTCGCTCCCGGCACGTTCCACCACAGCATCCAGGTTTCGAACCTCGCCGAGAAGGTTGCCGACAGCATCGGTGCCAACTCCCTCCTGGTCCGCGTCATGGCGCTCTACCACGACCTCGGCAAGACGATGCGCCCGGAATACTTTACCGAGAACCAGAAGCAGGGCGTGAACCCGCACAACTCGCTCGACCCGTACCAGTCCGTCAAGATTATCACAGGGCACGTGGAGCACGGAGCCATCCTCGCAAAAGAATACAAGATTCCGGACCTCGTTGCCGCAGGCATCACCGAGCACCACGGTACGACCATCATCCAGTATTTCTACCACAAGGCCCTCGAAGAGACGACCGATACCGACAAGGTCGTCAAGGAAGAAGATTTCCGTTACAAAGGCCCGAAGCCGCAGAGCAAGGAAACCGCCATCCTCATGCTCGCCGACATCATCGAAGCCACCAGCCGCTCCATGACAGACACCTCCCCCGAAAGTCTGGAAGAAATGATCCACAAGACAATCCAGGGCCGCTTCATGGAAGGCCAGTTCAACGAAAGCGACCTTTCCATCAAGGAACTGTTCAAGCTGGAGAAGGCATTCCTGCACAGCCTCGACGGGACGTATCACACGCGAGTGAAGTATCCGGGACAAAGGTAAGTAAGGGATTAGAATCAAGGATCTAGAGGCTAGGGAGAAATATCACGGCTTCGCCGTCTTATATTGACGCACGAAGTGCGAGATTCTTGTTCACTAACCTCTAGCCTCTAGTCTCTCACCTCTAGCCTAAGTCCAATTATTTCGCCAAAAATACGGGGAATCGGTTGACAATGGCCATAAACTTTGTATATTTGGCTCTGTAACTTTGAGAACGAATAGAAGGTTATCGGATGAATAAAAAGAATCTCATTCTTATTGCTGTCGGTGTCCTGATGCTCGTCATCGGTTTTATCTGTCTCGCCTCCGGCCCGGCAGACAATCCGGTCTCGCTCACGGTTGCGCCTCTTATCCTCTCGCTTGCCTATGTGGTGATTATCCCCATCGCAATCCTCTGGAGCGGCAAGAAAGAAGAAAAGAAGTAACAAATCCGGGCGATTAGCTCAGTTGGTTCAGAGCGTCTGCCTTACAAGCAGAATGTCAGCGGTTCGAATCCGTTATCGCCCACTACCGAAAATCGGAAACGATTTGGGGTGGTAGCTCAATTTTGGTTAGAGCACCGGCCTGTCACGCCGGAGGTTGCGAGTTCAAGCCTCGTCTATCCCGCGAAAAAGCCCTCTCGAAAGAGAGGGTTTTTCATTTTTGCAAAGCATGATTTTCAATAAAAAAAAGACGAATTAAATTCCAAATACCCTTGACAGGATTCAAAACAATTAATATATTTGGCAAACCACTGGGGTGGTAGCTCAATTTTGGTTAGAGCACCGGCCTGTCACGCCGGAGGTTGCGAGTTCAAGCCTCGTCTATCCCGCGAAAAAGCCCTCTCGAAAGAGAGGGCTTTTCGTTTGTACTGAATTTGTACTGAATAAAAAAAGAACCCGTTTCCGGGATCTTTTTTAGTGGTTAGTAAGCAGTGGCGAGACAATTGTGGAGCAAAGCTCCACCACTGTCTACTGTTTACTGCCTACTGTCTACTAAGCTAGCAGCCGAGTTTTGCGGAGAGGTAAGCTTCGAGTTCGTCGATCTTCACCAGTTCCTGCTTCATGGAGTCGCGTTCGCGAACCGTCACGAAGCCGAGCTTTGCCGGATCGGATTCACCCTCGCCCACCGTGTCGAAGTCAACGGTCACGCAGAACGGCGTGCCGAGTTCGTCCTGACGGCGGTAGCGCTTACCGATGGACTGCGTTTCATCGTATTCCACGTTCCAGCGGTTGAGGAGTTTCTGGTAGAGTTCTTCGGCCTTGGCCTTCACCTGGCCCTTCTTCACGAGCGGGAGAACGGCAACCTTCACCGGAGCAATCTTCGGGTCAAAGTGGAGCACGGTACGTTCGTCGTTTTCGAGCTTTTCCACGTCGTAGGCGTCGCAGAGGAGCACGAGGAGCAGACGTTCCACACCGAGGGACGGTTCCACCACGTACGGGATGTAACGCTTGTTCTGGACCGGGTCAATGTATTCCTGCTTGACCTTGGATTCGTTCTGGTGCTGCGTCAAATCGTAGTTCGTACGGCTGGCGATACCCCAGAGTTCGCCCCAACCGAACGGGAATTCGTATTCGACGTCGGTGGTGCCGTTGGAGTAGTGGGAAAGTTCTTCCTTGGCATGTTCGCGGAGGCGGAGCTTTTCCTTGTTCACGCCGAGGTCGTTTACGAGCCAGTCGAAGCAGTACTTGCGCCAGAAATTATACCAGTCAAGTTCGGTGCCCGGTTCGCAGAAGAATTCAAGTTCCATCTGTTCGAATTCGCGGGTACGGAAGATGAAGTTACCCGGAGTGATTTCGTTACGGAAGGACTTACCGATTTGTCCCACACCGAACGGGATACGCGGGCGGACGTTGTCGACAATGTTCTTGAAGTCAACGAAGATACCCTGAGCCGTTTCCGGACGGAGGTAAACCTTGTTGCCTTCGCCTTCGATCACACCGATTTCGGTCTGGAACATCAGGTTGAATGCGCGGGGCTTGGTCCAGTCGGTCTTGCCACAGGTCGGGCATTCAATCTTGTTGTCCATCATCATCTGGTGGACTTCATCAAAGTTCTTGCCGGCGCAGCAGCCTTCGCCGAGCTTGTCTTCCAAAAGCTGGTCGGCACGGAAACGTTCGTGGCAAGCGAGGCAGTCGACCAGCGGGTCAGAGAAGTTGCCCACGTGGCCAGAGGCCTTCCAAACGCGGGGGTTCAAAAGAATGGAGCTATCGAGACCGAGCACATCCTGGCGGCTGGTCACAAACTTCTTCCACCAGAGGTTCTTGATGTTGCGCTTCAGTTCCACGCCATACGGACCGTAGTCCCAAGTGTTGGCGAGGCCGTCGTAAATTTCGGAGCCGGGGAAAATGAAACCGCGGCGCTTGCAGAGGGAGATGATGTCCTTGAGGGCATCCTGAACTTTCTTTGCCATTTTATATCCTTTATCGGCAGGCTCTTTGGCGTGCCGGACTAGGAACCTACCTGGATGATAGGCCCTGACGGAGTGCAAATTTAGCAAATAGTGGTTAGTGGTTGGTGGTTAGTGGTTAGGAAAAAAAGGAAAAAGGAACTCATGATATGAAAAGACGAGAGATTTTCTAGTATATAAACATGCCTATTTTTGCATTTTTCTTTCGTCTTTCGTCTGTAGCCCGCCCTAGCGGGCATTCTCTCGTCTAATAAAAGATGACAAGTCCAAGGATTCTAGAAACAATGGGTTCATATTCAACATTACTGAAAAGTTGTATATTTTCAACATGAGAAATCTGGTCTACGTTATTTTATTTGCAACAGCAGTCGCCTTCGCACAAGGAGGCAACTCAGCAGCAATTCAAAGCGCAGATTTCTCGGCGACAAATGATTCCACTCAAAAACTATCTCCGTTTGACCACCTAGGCAGCAATATGCTCTGGAGCCTCGTCGGTTGGCCATTCCTTTTCCACGCGACCGGTAGCGCAGCCACATATTACCTTTCCACAAACGATTACGACCTCATGGTGGCGAGGTTTGCCGCACGCCAAAACACTGTCGCTTTTGGCATCGCATTCACTCCGGGGATGGCCATGGGAACCGTCTTCCCCTTTCTCGTTCCCGGGTACATGTACTTTATCAGTAGCAACAAGGCTCTAAACAATACAGGAGCAGTTGCAGCGCAGGCAACCGCCGTCGCATTCCTCTACAACAACATTCTCAAGGCCATTTCGGGACGAGCACACCCCAATGCCGAAAACAACAACGGAGAACTTTCACGCGATTTCAAGTGGGGATTCGGCAGGCGTGGCGTTTTTTACGGCTGGCCTTCTGGCCATTCCATGACAAACGCTTCACTGGCCATGAGTATCGCAAGCTACAACCGCGACAACCCTTGGATTGTTGCAGGCTGCGGGCTTTACGCAAGCTACGTTGCCACAAGTATGGTGCTAGGAGCCAAAGGCGAAGCACATTGGTTTTCCGATGCCATCGCAGGCACATTGATGGGAGCATCCATCGGTTGGTACATCGGGAATACTTTCTATAAAGAAAAAACAGGGGCAACAAAAACAATACCCAAAGTCACCATCGCACCAGTATTCTATGACGATTATAAAGGTGCTGTCTTGAGCGTGCGAATCTAATAATGTGAGCAAAAACAACATTCACCATACCCGAATTGTGATACACCACACAATTTGAATATTTCGGCTATTTCTACAGAATTAAATAAGCTATTTCTTGGTGACAAATACCGCTAAATGATATATCTTTACCCCAACGATTATTATGAAATTGCATATATCTATATTATTGCTTGCCCTCCCGTTTGCCGTTCTCGCGAAAGAAGACAACATTGCTGAAGATGCCATCCAGCGACTCGAAGAGAATGCCGCACTGACTCTCGACGACGACGCTCTTGAATCCCTGAAAGAAATTTCCGACAATTCCGATGCGGGTCTGCACATGCACCCCGGTTCCACGGTCAAAAACGAACTCCAGGAAAGCGCTGCTGCCGAAGCAAGCGCCGATACGGCAGATAACCCGAACGAAATGAGCCAGGAAGAAGCCGACGCAGAACTCGCCGCCTTTACCGACTCCGCATTCGCGGGCCAGGAACTCAAGAAACTCCAGCTGGACATGACCACGGCCATCGTCCCGACCGAAAGCCGCCGAATCGCAGGCCCCTACGGGATCCGTACCTACCGCATGCACCGCGGCATCGATTTGGGCCTTTGCCATGGTGAGAACCGCACTATCGTGGCCGCTTTTGCCGGAAAAGTCGTAAAAGTCCGCAATCAGGGCCGCCGCAGGGGCTATGGCAAGTACGTCATCCTGGACCACGGGAACGGCCTCACGACGCTTTATGCGCACCTCGCCAGCTGGAACGTGAACGTCGGCGACGAGCTCCAGGCCGGGGACACCATCGGCGTCGGAGGAAACACGGGCCGCTCGTTCGGGGCGCACCTGCACTTCGAGATGCGCTACGAGGGCATCTACATCGACCCCGCCACCATTTTCAACTTTGAACAAGGCACATTCTGGAACGTGAGCGTCGAACTCGACCCTGAAAAGCTGCTCGCCGCCGAAGGCGGATTCCAGAAGGAACTGTCCAAGCACCGCTACTACAAAGTGCGCAGCGGAGACTGCCTCGGGAAAATCGCCCGCAAGTACGGCATCAGCATCCAGCGACTCAAGCAGTTGAACAACATCAAGGGCAACCTCATCCGTCCGGGTCAGGTTTTGCGCTGCTCCTAAACACAACGCTGCAATTTTCTGCATAGAAAAAGCGCATCCTGAACAGGACGCGCTTTTTGAATCAGGAAACAAATTACTTGAGTTTCTTGCCCTTCAAATCGTAGCGGATTCCGTTGCTTTCGATAAACACCTTGTGGCTGTCAAAACGCAGTTTCGGAGAGCCGTCGACAGCCTTTAACACCGGGCGAGCCTTCGGGAGAGCAACAACTCCATCGACAGCAAAAGACGGAGCAAATCCCGAATTGAGCGCCTCAATGGCCCCCGCCAAATAGGCAATCGGAGAATTCCAGTTGATAGCGACCTCGTTGCTCGCATAGCTGCATTCGTCGTCCAGATAAGACTTGGCAGGAGCCCCGTTCACACGGTAATCCTTGCATTCCCATTCATTTTTACCGATATCCTCGCCGCCGGGCTGCGGGCCACCCACGAGCATCCCCGGTACCGGTTCATTGATTCCATCGGCCTGGCTCGGGCGATGATGCGGGTGCATCGGGGACTTGGAACCGAACCCAGTCACATAGGACATGTCCATCGGATTTTTTCCCAACAGGTAGTCGAGCGTACGCACCGCCGAATTGTAATACTTCTTGTCGGCAGTCAGGTAGTAGGCGTAAAGCAGCCAGACACCCATGTTGGCGGCCACACTGTTCGAGCCCCAGTAAAAGTCGCCCTTCGTCATGGGCACACCAAAGCCGGTCGAGGCATTTTTCACATAGCGGTCGGCAGCGGCAAGCAGACTGTCTTTCGCAGCAGCGGCATCACTGAACACATCCGAATGCGAAGCCTTGCTGTAGGTGACCAAGCCACTCATGTCAGCCCACCCCGGAATCGTCGTAAAAGCACCTTCACTCTTGTACGAGGCATCCTTGGTCGTCACATAGAGTTCCGCAGCAGCAAAGTTCTTTTCGTCCTTGGCATTGTTGTCGGAGTAGGTTCCTGTAGCCACATCGTGCGGCTGCTTGTAGAACACGTTCGGGTTCGCTTCACCCCAGGCATACGCCTTTTTGGCAGCTTCAAGGGCCTTGGTTGCAAACGTGGCATCAAACTTCTCGTACACACGGGCGGCAACAGCCATCACCCCGGCAAAATCATACGTTGCCGTAACGCTTTTTCCAATGATATAACGAGTATCCACGTCTTCGTTCGGCATCACCGTGCCGCAGAACTGGAGCGTCGTAAGCTTGTGATAGACGCCCCCGTCCGCAGCCTGCATGGTCAGCATCCAATCCAGGTTGTACTTGATTTCGACAAGCAAATCCGGCAGGTTACCGTCGGCCGGGATATTCCATTTGAGTTTGTCAAAATAAGCAGGGAAATGCTCATAGAGGCTCAGGAGCGTGTAGGTGGAAATGCCCGAATTCACGATGTACTTGCCGTAGTCGCCAGCATCGTACCAGCCCTTGGGGCTATCGACAGTACCACTGCCACCCGTGGCGGAGCTATGGAAAGCCACACTCATGTCGGGGTGACCCGCACTGCGTTTCCACTTGCCCGCATATTGTTCGTCCAGAGCCATAGAAGCACGCTGGTAATAGAACCACTTCAAGAGCGCCTTCGACACCTCGCCGTAGGTATTGTCCGCGATTTTCAGGTCCTTGCGGACTTCTTGCCCGTTCACCTTGATGGTGTAAGTACCAGGAGTCTTGAGTTCGGAGAAATCAACGAGTTGTACACTTTGACCACTGCCATCCCAATTCGCGGCAGCCGAAGGAGTCACAGAAAGCACCGTCTGGCCCGACTGATCGACAAAATCAACGTTACCACTCCCCTCGAACAGAGTAAGTTCCTTGAAACCACTCGTTCGATAGCCAATCTGGTTAATATAGGCCGTTGCAGCAAAAGAAACGCCAGACAAGGCAAGGATTACCGGAAGTGTTATTCTCTTTGTATTCATCGTTCTCTCCTGGAAAACAATCTCACAATTCTAAATCTAGTGTAAAAAACGAAAAAGGGGCTTTTTTGCATCAAAAAAAGTGTTTCCTACCGAAAACACATGTCAAAAATTTACCGAAGCCGGCCAAAACGGCCCTTAAGTTTGGCCAAGGCATCGTCTTCGATGACTTCTTCGGCGTCATCGCCCTTGCGTTTGAACCTGAGAATTTCGAAGTCCTCGAGCAAGGCGGAGGCTTGTAGATAGAGCTCAGGATATTCGGATTCGTCGGAAGCGGTTCGCTCGATTTTGGAGAGGAGGTCACGGGCGGTTTTCAGTTCGTGGTCCTTCATGAATCGCGCCTTGAGGAAGGGACGGAACTTTTCACGGAGGTCCTTGACGGAAAGGTCAACCTTGTCATTGCGAGCCCCTTGAGCAAAGCAATCTCCAACCGACATATCTGCGCCGAGCACGGCCAGTCTTTCGAACAAAGTATTTTCCTTGTGGTCGGGCAAGTAGAGCGCTGCAATTTTCGAGATAGACTTATTTTTCGCCATGAGTGCGGCAATGGCATCGCGCGCGTGATCACCGCCCTGGCGCATCGCTACCGAGAACTCGCGGAGAATATCCCAGAACTTTACGAATGCTCCGGCTCCAAGAAGCGCCGATTCGTAGGTCGCACGCACAAGCGCAAGGCGCATTTCTTCGTCTTCGCTGCGGGTGTTTGCGGCAAGGTTCTTGAAGTCATGAATTTTCTTACCACGGGAAAACTCGAGACCCGAAAAACGCACACAACGGTTTGCGTCCAGATTGTCAGCGACAAGAGACTTCAAAACCCACGACTTGAGCGCCGTTTTGAAACCGTCGGAATAGAGGCCGCCCGTCTCGAGCATGTTCAGGCGGTCAACAATGAGCGTGGAGGCAGAATCGGTCACTTCGGCTAGCTCAGTGACCTTGCCAGGTTGGTGAGCCTGCCGAACCACTACACGCTTGCGGAAAGCTTGCCAGAACGCAGATTCTGCCGGAGTCATGAGCGCCGATTCGCCGAGGCGCCAGCCAAAGCGCATGTTACCAAGAGCAAAGTCAATACCGAACGTCACCAGAACGGGGCGCACCGCAGCAAAGAGCCGGAAACTCCCCCATTCCGGGTTAATTTCGGTGGAAAATTTCTCCGGGAATCCCTGCTTGAAGATTCTCGCATGAATCCGCAAGTGATTTTCTTTTTCAGGCGTGACCGTCGGGATGTCGCAATCGAGTTGCTTCATCTCGGCAAAGACTTCGTAGAGACTAAAGAGCGGAGCCTTGTGCGGGTTCGCCTTGAGCTTATCGCAGAAGGCGTCGTCGATAAACGTGCGCTTGCCTTCCAGTTGCTTTTTTGCATTCTTGGGCATCTCGCGGATGACGGATTCAGCCATCCATTCACGCCACTGGTGAATCGAGAGAGCAAGCGTCGCGGGCGTTACCTGCGGAAGCATGTCGTAAGGCAAATCGAGCGTGATGCCGTCGCAGTCGCGGGTCGCATCAAAGACCATCTCGCCCATCACCATGCGGCTGGAACCGTCAAGCCCTTCAATGCGGAACTGTTCAAGGGAGCCGCCGAGAGTGGGTTCCTGCGGTTTTGCGGCTTTCTTGCCCTTCGCCGAGGCATCGAAGGCGCGCGGGAACAAATCGCCTAGAGATTGCCGCGCTTCGCTCGCAATGACACCCTCTACACCAGTATCTAACTGGTCCAGCCAGAACTTCGCATCAAATTTCAGGAACTGGTCCGTATGTTCGCGAATGTAATCCTTAAGCGTCTTGATGGAATTCACCTCATGCGCAATGCGCACATAGTAATCCACCAGGGCATCTTCGCTAGGGGCAAGCCCGAATTGACGCTTGCGGGCCTCCAGCGCATGCAAGTCCTCGACGACGCGTTCATTGTGCGTCATGAAGGCAAACGGGCGCGCCATCTGGCCAAGCACTACGGCCTCGCGCCAGAAAATCTCTGCGCACTCGTCAGGATTCACGCGGGCGTAATCCACGCGATGGCCGCGGCTAATCACGAGTCCGCGGAAACTCACTTCCTCCACCGCTTCCACGAAACCGCGTTCCTGGTTCCACGTAGGCGCATACCAGCGACGCGTGCAGAAGGGTTCCGCTACCTGCATAATCCATTCCGGCTTGATTTCGGCGGCCTTGTTGAGGAAGATGCGGCTCGTCTCGCGCACCTCGGCACTAAAAAGCCATTCCGCACTCTTGCCGTAAAGGTCGCTGCCCGGGAACACATGCGTCTCGCGGCCGCTCACTAAGCGGTAGCAGCCGTTTTCCATGTCACGCAAGGCAACGCCACCCAGGAATCCCGAAAGCAAAGCGATGTGCAGGTTGTCGCGGTGGAAACTGTCAAGCGGACACACGCGATTTTCGAATTTCACGTCGAGGATGCGCCCGAACTGTTCGTACAAATCAATCCATTCGCGGCACCGCAAAAAATGCAGGCTGTTCTTGTCGCAGAACTTGCGCAACTTATTCCAGGTCTTGCCATCCCATTCGGCGCAGAAGGCGTTCCACATGCAGATGAACGTGAGGAAATCGCTCTTGTGGCCCGCAAACTTGCGGTGCAGTTGGCGAATGCGGGTGCGTTCGGGTTCCTCGCTCGGTACCACACGCGGATCCTGGATGGAGAGCGCCGAGCAGACAATCAATGCGGGTTGCAACACGCCGGCATCGCGCGCACGCAAAAGCACGGCAGAGAGCGCCACATCCATCGGGAGGCGCGTCATCTCGCGGCCAAGCTTGGTCACATGTCCGCTGGCGTTATCGGCGGTCAATGCGCCGAGTTCAAAAAGCGTCTTGTACGCGTCGCGGAACGCCGAATGCGGAGGCGGCTGCAGGAACGGGAAATTCTCGAGTTCAAGCCCGAGGCTTCTCAACTGCAAGACCACGTTCGCGAGATTACTCCGCCGGATTTCCGGCTCCGTAAACTCGTCTCGCTTCTCGAAATCTTCGGGAGAATAAAGGCGTATGCAAACACCGGGCTTTACGCGCCCCGCACGCCCTGTGCGCTGCCGGGCACTCGCCTTCGAAATGTCCTCGACGGGCAATCCCTGGATTCGGGACTGCGCGTTGTACCGCGAAATGCGGGCCGTACCCGTGTCCACCACGTAAGCAATTCCCGGAATCGTGAGCGAAGTTTCCGCGATGTTCGTCGCGAGCACCACGCGGGTCTTTTCCGTATGCCTGAAGATGCGGCGCTGTTCATCGGGGCTCATGCGCCCGTAAAGCGGCAAGATGTCGAAAGTCGCGGAATCCAATTCGTGCGCGAGCTCGCCCGCCAAATCTTGGATGTCGCGTTCCGTCGGCAAAAAACAAAGCAAGTGATCGCGGTGGCGCGTTTCCAGGTCGAGAATCGCATCGCGCGCCTCGTCAAGCAAACCGGAATCGCCTTTTCCACTAATGTCGCGGAATCTCGGCCCTTCGGCAAGCTCACTTCGGCTACGCTCAGTGACCTTACTTAAGGTCGGTGAGCCTGTCGAACCGCCGCCGAAATAGTACTCCACATCGACGGGGAACGTGCGGCCCTCGGCTTCGAGCACGCAGCTGTTGTCGTAAAATTCCTCGAAAAGCTTGGCATCGAGCGTCGCGGAAGCCACAATCAGCTTGAATTCCGGGCGGGCCAGCAAAACCGTTTTGAAAATGCCAAGCAATATGTCGATATTCAGCGAGCGTTCATGCGCCTCGTCAATCACGATGGCCGAATACTGCCTAAAGAGCCTGTCGCGACGGAATTCCTGCAACAAAATGCCGTCCGTCATCACCTTGATGGGAGCGTCGCTCTGGCCCTGTTCCCAGAAGCGGATTTTCGTAGAGACGAGCGCTTCATCTTTCAATTCTTCACGCAGACGGTCCGCAATAGAAATAGCCGCAAGTCGGCGGGGCTCCGTCACACCGATTTTAAAGAGGCTATGAGGTCGCGCTTCGCGCTCTGAGGTATGAGCACGGGCTTCGCCCTTTGAGGAATACCACTCCAAAAGGAATTTGGGCAGCTGCGTCGACTTGCCGGAACCGGTGTCTGCCTTGACAATCACCACCTGATGCTTCTCGAGCATCTCAAAGAACTCTTCCCGATGTTCAACGACAGGAAGGTCCGGGTATGTGATTTTCAAGTTCTCGTAAGACATGCTAGCTATGAGGTATGAGGTGTGAGGTATGAGGTCGGTCGCCTACGGCTCCCTATGAGTTTTAAGTTTGGCGCCTTCGGCGCGATTATTTATCTCAAAGCGAAGCGACCTCATTGCTCGAAGCGACTGTAAGGAGCGTGCTCACTCCTTGATATGTCCGCACTTGTCGCAGGTGAGTTTGTAGCTGTTATCGGGGTCGACGACCATCACGCCGTCGCATTCCGGCACTTCGCACGGGAGTTCCCCCGGCATCACTTCACGGTATGTTCGCTTTTCCATAGTGGTTAGTGATTAGTGGTTGGTGGTTAGGAAAGTTCTTTTAAATATCTCGCCAAGGCATCTTGCCATGTGGGGAGCGGCTTGAAACCGGCTTCCACGAGTTTGCTCTTGTCCAAGCGGCTATTGAACGGACGCGCCGCCTTGCTGAGGCCGTATTCAGCGGTCGTCACGGGCACCACCTTGGTACTGTAACCCGCCTGCTTGAAGATTTCGCAGGTAAAATCGTACCAGCTGATGAACCCGCCTTCGTTCGTCGCATGGTAATAGCCGTACTTTTCGGTTTCGTTCATGTCTATCAGCAGGCGCGAAAGGTCAAGCGTGTATGTCGGCGTGCCGATCTGGTCGTTCACCACGCGCACGGTATCGTGAGTCTTGCCCACATTAAGCATCGTCTTGATGAAGTTCTTGCCGTTGAGGCCGAACACCCAGGCGATACGCACAATAAAGAACTTCTCGAGAGTCCCGCTCACGGCAAGTTCGCCTTCGAGCTTAGTCTGTCCATAAACATTCAGGGGCTTGTAATCCTTGCAGTCAGGCTTCCAAGGTTCTGTTCCCTGGCCGTCAAAAACGTAGTCCGTGCTGATGTAGGTCATCTTGCAGCCGAGCTTTTTGCAGGCATTCGCGATGTTCTGCGTGCCACCCGCGTTCACCGCGCGGACCTTCGCCACGTTTGCATCGTCTTCGGCCAGATCCACAGCAGTCCATGCAGCGCAATGAATCACAGCATCGGGGTTCACTTCCGAAATCGCCTTCTCGACAGCCGCAGCATCCGTAATATCAAGCTGCACGTAGGGCATCGTCGTCACTGCGGAACCGTCGGCAACACCACTATAAGCGGGAGCCATGTCCGAGCCCACGCCCGTATGCCCGCGCTTGGCGAGTTCGTTCATCACGTCATGGCCCAACTGGCCACCTACACCAGTCACAAAGAATTTCATAGAATAACCTCTAAACGAAAGATAGAAAAAAGGGCGCAATCACGGATAAACGCCTTCGTCAGGTGGTTAGTGGTTAGAGGTTAGGAGATAGGTACGAGGCTTTCTTGTCATTCTTCCGCAATTTCTCCTTTTTCGCATTGGGCAACATTCTATATTTCACCGCATGGAAAACATCATTGAGACTTTGAATGCGGTGGGGCAGCAAGAGTTGGCGGCCCGCCTTGAATCTTTGAGCGGGGATGCCCGCAAGAATCTGGAACGCGACATTTTGAGCCAGGACTGGGAAGAGCTCAAGGCTCTCTACGCCGAAAAATCAAGAGCATCGCTCGAAGACAACGTTTCGAGCAATTTGAAGCCAATGCCGTTCAAGATCGCGGTCGACGACCTGCGTTACGATTTCTGGAAAGAGACTGGCGAAATCCTGCTCGGCAAAGGCCAAGTCGCGGCATTCCTCGTCGCGGGCGGGCAAGGCTCTCGCCTCGGCTTCGACGGTCCCAAGGGCATGTTCGACATCGGACTCCCGAGCCACAAGAGTTTATTCCAACTGCAGGCGGAGCGCCTGCTGAACCTCTCTGCACGAGTGGAGCATCCCATCCCCTGGTGCATCATGACGAGCCCCCTCAACCACGAGGCGACCGTCAACTTCTTTACCGAGCACGACTTTTTCGGGTACGCCCGCGAAAACATCCGCTTCTTTGAGCAGGGCACCATCTGCGCCCTCGACCCGAACGGCAAGGCCATCGTCGACGAGAACAACCGTCTCGCCCTCGTCCCCGACGGCAACGGCGGCTGCTTCCGCGCCCTTTCCCAGAGCGGCACGCTCGCCTGGCTCGTGGAAAAAGGCGTGCAATACGTGTTCCTTTACAGCGTCGACAACGCACTCTGCCGCATCTGCGACCCGGCCTTCATCGGAGCACTCGCTGCCGAAGGCCGCAGCCTCAGCGCCTCCAAGGTAGTCCACAAGGCGGGCGCCCAAGAAAAGGTGGGCATTTTCGCTTTGCAGAACAACAAGCCCGGCGTCGTCGAATACAGCGATTTGCCCGAGAACTACCGCGACATGACCAACCCCGACGGGAGCCTCACCTTCGACGGCGGGAACATCGCGATTCACTTGTTCAAAATAGCAGGGCTCAGGAAGCTACAAACCAGCCGCCTCCCCTGGCACACCGCCCGCAAGACCGTCTGCGGCATCGAGAAGTGCTGGAAGTTCGAGCAGTTCCTGTTCGACGCGTTCCCGCAGCTCGGCACGATGATGCCGTTCGGCGTCCTCCGCGAAGAGGAATTCTCCCCGGTCAAGAACGCCGAAGGGAACGATTCCCCCAAGACCGCACGCGAAATGATCGGCAGGCTCCACCGCGAATGGCTGCGCAAGGCGCACGTGGCGATCGACCCCAAGAAGCTCTACGAAATCTCCCCCACCATCAGCTACGCCGGCGAAGGCCTCAAGCAGAGCGTGTTCGACAGGGAAATCGGGAGAAATATTCTGGAATTTGAGGAATAGTAAACAGTGGTTAGTGGTTGGTGGTTAGGGGCACGAACCTGAAGCCTCAAGTCACGAGCCAAATGTAATCAAGTGAATAAATTCAAATACATTATCTATAAATTCACTTTCGGAGCACTTCTGCGGGTGCCGGATGTTTTCTATTCGGCGCTGTTTGCCATCGTATTCCCGATATACAAGGCACTCCACACCAAACGGGCCTACGGGCGCGTCGTGAAGCACCTGGATGCAGCCAGAAAATACATGGAGACGCAGGGTCAGGACAGCGGCCCCATACAAAAAGTGACCGCACGCGACGTATTCAAGGGCATCTACTGGAACGCGCTCGATTCGTACCGCGGCCTCGCCCGCTTCAAAAGCGTCACCCGCCGCATCGTCTACGAGAACGAAGAAATCATCCGAGACGCCGTCGCCGAATGCGCCAAGGCCGGGAAACCCATCGCAGGGATCAGCATCCACCAGGGTTCTTTCGAGCTCCTGCACCGCGCACTCTGCCGTTACAGCGAGCATGTCCACCTGATTACCGATTCCGTCGGCGACGAGGCCTTCCGCAAGTGCCTCGAAGACCTCCGCAGCGACCCGCACCTCACCGAATACCACCCCGAAGAGACCGGGCAGCTCATCCGCGACCTGTTCAAGACAAAAGGCATCCTCGCGATGGTGTACGACCAAGGCCGCAACACCAAGGGGAACACCGTCAAGCTGTTCGGGCGGCCCACCACGCTTTACCTGCGACTCCTGCAAAAAGTGAACGAGATGGGAGCCGGCATCGTCACATTCCGCACCTGGACCGAGCGGAAGCGCATCATCATCCACTTCGAGACCTACTACCAGCCGCATTACGACAAAATTATAGGGGAAAATGCGCCAGCAGACGCAAAGAGTACCGAAAGTCCGCTTCTCGGCGCCATCGCCCGCGAGACCGAACAGTGGATAGCGGAGCACCCCGACCAGTGGAGCTGGAACTACCACGGGAACTTTCTAAATTTGACGCCGAGGTTATAAAATGGCATTGAACGCAGACGAAGAGTTCCAGCTGGAATGGCTGAAGAACCACCGCATCGAGGACAAGGACGAGGAAATGCGCCAGCAGGCAGAAAAGGAAGCCGCCGAGCACCCCGTACGCGCTCAGCGTGGGCGCAAGATGCGCCGCAGCCCGGCAGCCTGGGAACTCCCCGTTCCCGAAGACGAGATCGACCTCCACGGATTCACCGCCGACGAAGCCGCCGAGGCCGTGGAACGCCGCATCGACGACCTCCTCATCGCCGGACTGAGCGTACTGCGCATCATCCACGGCGGAGGGAACCCCGAATACGGGAACGTGAAGCACATCATCGACCGCAAAGTCCGCTCCGAATGGAAAAACAGGGTCGTTTTCTACAAGGTTGAACCCGACAACGCGGGATCGAGCATCATGAAAATCGGGAAACCCCGCCCATCAGCCCCCCAGAAACGGAAAAAACGCTAAAAAAAGCATTTTTTTCGTGACTTTCCCCTTTGACAACCGACAACATTTAACTATCTTTGAGCCCACAAGAACGGAATATAGCTCAGCCTGGTAGAGCGCTTGCTTCGGGAGCAAGAGGTCGTGAGTTCGAATCTCGCTATTCCGATAAAACGAAAAAGGACACCACCAAGGTGTCCTTTTCGTTTTACGGAATGTCGCGCGAGATGAGAACTCACGAAGTGAGTTCGACTAAATCGTCGATGAGCGAAGCGAATATTAGACGATTTAGCGATTCCGCCGTAAGGCGGAACCCGAAGGGCAAAAGCTGAGTGAAACGAAGGTTTTGTC